>NZ_JAGQAZ010000003.1 GCF_024345375.1 Cyanobium sp. WAJ14-Wanaka
CGACTCAGAAAACCTACAGCATCGGCGGCTCGCGCCTCCTCAACTGTCTGCCCCAGTCGAAAATCCGTTTTACCGGTTTCCGACCAGTCCAAAATCATAACACCACAACCTCCCCTTAAGCAAGCAGGCAGGGCTGTGGTGCCATACCTGCTGGTGCAGGGGCCCAGGGGCACAAGATCTCTGCATAAAAAAATCCCCTCACCGACCCCAGCTTGAGGGGTCAGTAAGGGGATGCAGTGAATCAGAAAAGGCCCTAACTCAGAAGAGGACCCAACTCAGAACAGACCCAGGGTCAGGGACTTGTCGATGGGCATGGCAGCACCGATGCCGAGGTAGATGGTGAAGAAGGTGCCAAAGAGGAAGGCAGCCATCGCCACGGGGCGGCGGAAGGGGTTTTGGAACTTGTTGAAGCTCTCAATGAAGGGAATCAACATCAGGCCCAGGGGAACCATGGTCTGCAGGGCAATTCCCAAAAGCTTGTTGGGAACTACGCGCAGGATCTGGAACACCGGGTAGAGGTACCACTCAGGGAGGATCTCTAGGGGTGTGGCGAAGGGATCTGCCTTGTCACCAAGCATGGCTGGATCAAGCACGGCCAAGCCAACTAGGCAACCGATGGTCCCGAGGATCACCACCGGGAACATGTAGAGGAGGTCGTTGGGCCAGGCGGGCTCACCGTAATAGTTGTGACCCATGCCCTTGGCCAACTTGGCGCGCAGGGCGGGGTCGGTGAGGTCGGGCTTTTTAAGGATGTGCATGGCAGCAGGCCGAAAGCGGGGAACTCAGGGTTTAAGGGATGGAGCTGGTCTGAAGCTAAGGGTAGGCGCGAATCCTGATCAGGGGTGGTCAGAGATCACAAGGGACCGGAAATGCCCTGCTTACGGATCATCAGGAAGTGCATGAGCATGAACACCGCCAGGAGCCAGGGCATCACGAAGGTGTGCAGGCTGTAGAAGCGGGTCAAGGTGGACTGGCCAACGCTTTCACCACCACGGAGCAGCTCAACCATGAAGTTGCCGACTACGGGCACAGCTGCGGGCACGCCGCTAACGATCTTCACGGCCCAGTAGCCGACCTGATCCCAGGGGAGGGAGTAGCCGGTAACGCCGAAGGAGACCGTGATCACGGCCATGGTCACGCCGGTGATCCAGGTGAGCTCCCGGGGGCGCTTGAAGCCACCGGTGAGGTACACGCGGAAAACGTGCAGGATCAGCATCAGCACCATCATCGAGGCACTCCAGCGGTGCACCGAGCGGATCAGCCAGCCAAAGCTGACGTCGGTCATGAGGTACTGCACTGAGGTGTAGGCCTCAGCCACGGTGGGCTTGTAATAGAAGGTCATCGCAAACCCAGTGGCGAACTGGATCAGGAAGCAGACCAGGGTGATGCCACCAAGGCAATAGAAGATGTTGACGTGCGGGGGCACGTATTTGGCGGAAATATCGTCTGCGATCGCGCCGATCTCCAGACGTTCATTGAACCAGTCGTAAACAGGAGACGACTGGCCTGCCGATGAATTTGCGGCAGGTGAGGAATTCGCCATGCAGCGGGGGGGTTTGGTTGCCAAAGTCTACTAATCATCAAGGAGCCCACGTGAGCGCAGTGCGCCTTCGTCTGCCAACCGCTCAACTGTTTGCAACACGGGGCCTGGCCCAGCTGCTGGCCCCCGCCCTGGCGGCAGTACTTGCCCTAGTGGTTTGGGCCTCACCTGCAACAGCCCTCAACGACGAACAGCAGTTGGTGGTGGAGGCCTGGCGGCTCGTAAACCAGAGCTACGTGGATCCAGACCGCTTCGAGCAGGTGAATTGGAAGCAGCTGCGTCAAAAAGCCCTGGAAAAGCAGATCACCACGGCCAACCAGGCCTACGAAGCGATTGAAGCGATGCTCGCCCCCCTGGGGGACCCCTACACCCGCTTGCTCCGGCCTGGGGAGTACGCCACCCTGCGCTCTAACACCCAGGGAACGGTCAGTGGCGTGGGCCTGCAACTGGGGCTGCGGCCCGGCGACCAACAGATCGTGGTGATCGCCCCCCTCGATGGCTCGCCCGCTGCGGCCGCCGAGATCCAAAGCGGCAGTGAAGTGCTGCGGGTAAACGGGGAGGTTGTGGAGGAGCTGGGGCTGGAGAAAACGGCTGGGGCCCTGCGCGGACCCGCCGGCAGCTCGGTGCTGCTGGTGCTGCGCTCGCCCCAGGGGAAGGAAAGGGAAGTGGAGCTCATAAGAGAGGAGGTGAACCTCCAGCCGGTGCGCAGCAGGGTTCTTAAGCGAGATGGCCACAGCCTGGGCTACCTACGCATCACCCAATTCGCCGAGCTGGTGCCCAGCCAGACCGCCGAGGCCCTTGAAAGCTTGAAGGGCCAGGGCATCGAGGGGCTGATCCTTGATCTGCGCAACAACTCCGGGGGGCTGGTGAGTGCGGGGGTCGACATTGCCAATTCCTTCCTCGATGGCCAAGCCATCGTGGAAACCCAGGACAGGGGAGGGATTAGCGCCACCCAGGTCGCCCAGACGGGTCAGCTCTACGAAGGGCCGATGGTCACCCTGGTGAATGGGGGCACAGCCAGCGCCAGTGAAATCCTGGCCGGCGCCCTCCAAGACGATGGCCGCAGCGCCCTGATGGGCAGCCGCACCTTTGGTAAGGGTCTGATCCAAACCCTGATCAACCTGGGAGATCGCAGCGGCCTGGCGGTAACGGTGGCCCGCTACCTGACCCCCAGCGGCCGCGACATCCAAAACCAGGGGATCGTGCCCGACCTACCGCTCAGCCAGGCAGAGCCCCTCAACCCCGGCGGCGAAGGCGACACCTGGCTGGAGCAGGCCGGCGAATGGCTGATCGCATCGCTGCCAGAAAAGCGATGAGCCAGCGCACCTACCACGATCCCCTGCACGGGGCGATCCGGCTCGATCGCAGTGATCCGGCGGAGGCCCTGGCCATCGACCTGATCGACTCGGCGCCCTTCCAAAGGCTGCGGCGCATTCGCCAACTGGGCACGGCATTTCTGACCTTCCACGGCGCCGAAGCCAGCCGCTTCACCCATTCTCTGGGGGTGCTGCACCTGGCCCGACTGGCCCTGAACAACCTGGTGGCTCTACATCCGGCATTGGAAGGGCACCGGGGCGTGCTGCTGGCGGCTGCCCTCCTGCACGATGTGGGCCACGGCCCCCTTAGCCACTCCGGAGAGGAGATGTATGGGATGCGCCATGAGGGCTGGTCTGGAAGGCTGGTGCGGGAACATCCAGCCCTGCGCGATCGGCTCGAGGCCTATGGCAGCGGCACCGCCAACGCGGTGGCAGACCTGCTGGAGCATGGCAACTACGGCTGCAGTGCGATCAAGGCCCTGGTGAGCAGCCAGCTCGACTGCGACCGCCTCGACTACCTGCTGCGCGACAGCTACACCACGGGCACCAGCTTTGGCCAGCTGGATCTGGAGCGCATCCTGGCGGCCTTCACCCTGGCCCCAGACGGCAACTTGGCCGTGCACCCGAAGGGCTTGATGGCCGTAGAGCACTACCTGGTGGTCAGGAATTTGATGTATCGCAGCGTCTACAACCACCGCCTGAATGTGGTGTGTAACTGGCTGCTCAACCAGGCGATCGCCACGGCCCGCCGCCTGGGGCCCGGCCAGGTGTGGGCTGATGGGGTGATGGCTCGCTGGCTCTGGCAGGCCGAGCAGCTCGACCTAGAAGACTTCCTTGCCAACGACGATCTACGCACCGGCTACCACCTGCAGCGCTGGATGGAGGAGGGTCCGGAGGAACTGGCGGAGCCCTGCCGCCGCCTGCTGGAGAGGCGCTTACTTAAGGCCACCGATGTGAGCAACCAGAGCCAGGAGAGGAGGCTGGAGTTGCTGGCGGAGGCGGGTCAATTGGCCGAAGAAGCGGGAATTTCAGCCGAGCGCAGTTGCGGCCTACAGCAGCGGGAAAGCCGGGGCTACCACCCCTACAAGGGGGGCCTAAGGCTCTGGGATGGCCAAAACCTGGCCGCCCTGGAGCAACGCTCCGCCCTGGTGCGAAGCCTCTCTGAAAACGTGCAGATGGCCTGGTTGATCCATCCGGCGGAGGTGGCACCTAGGTTGCGGCGATTGCTAAGGGATTGATGGATCGAGGGCCCATCGCCGCCAAGCTGATTCCAGCTGCAGGGCCAGGGCGCCCGGAGCAGCTGCTGCTGCCAGCGGTGCCAAGGGAGCAGGCGCTGAAGGCTGAAAAAAGTGTGGTGGAGCTGGCTGAAGCGGCCCTAAATCAAGCCAGCCTGCTGGCCCCGGCGGGGGAAGCCCACTTGGCGCAAGGGCTGGAGATTCACGCCGGCGATTGGTCCCTAACCGTGCGGGAGCTGCGCGCCCTGGTGGATGGCCTCAACAACCATCAACGGCGACTTACCGGCCTCAGCAGCAGCAATCCCCTCACCCTGGTGGCTGCAGCCAGCCTGGGCCTTAACGCCTGGCCCGCCGCCATCACCCAGGAACCCGTGGACGGCGCCGAAAAGCAATTGACCCTGCACCAGGGCACCCTGCGGGCGGGGGATCACCTCCAGGTGGGGGGCTCCCTACTGCTGCTGGGCGATGTGAACCCGGGGGCGCGGGTGAGTGCCGGCGGCGATGTGCGGGTGTGGGGACGCCTGCGGGGCGTGGCCCATGCGGGCTGCCAGGGCGACCAAAAGGCAAGGATCGTGGCCCTACAGCTGCGGCCGTTGCAGCTGCGAATTGCGGATGCGGTGGCCCGGGGCCCGGATGGCCTGCCCCCCGATGGCCTGGCCGAGGAGGCACGGCTGGTCGATGGGGTGATCCGCATTGATCCAGCCCCACCTAGCTGGCCGCTGGAAATGGCAGAGCCCTAGCGTGATAGCAGAGCCCTAGCGCTGGATCCAGCCGAGACCCCCCATTAGGCCGGCAATTGCCATGAACCAGAGGGGTGAAATTTTTGTACGCACCATCAAAAAGCAGACCAGGATTGATACCCCATAGGCAAGGGCTGAATGGTCGGAGATGTGGAGGATTTTGAAGCCAACTGCAAACAGGATGCCCAGGGTTATGGGACCCATGGCCCGTTCAAAGGCGATCCGCCAGGGGGAATCCTTAAAGCGCCCCCAGCCCAGGGATGCCACAACCATCAACAGGGTGGATGGCAGCAGGATTGAGATTTCTGCAACAACGCCACTGAGCACGCCCCAGCCGGGGCCCTCCCGCCAGGCTGCGCCCATGCCAAGCAAGCCAACGATCATCGAACTCGGACCGGGGGCAGCTTCAGCGAGGGCATAAATATCGGCAAACTGCTCGGAAGTGATCCAGCAGTAATTATCAACACTGAGGTAGTGGTATTCGGTGAGGAGCGTGTTGCCACCTCCCAGGGAAAACAGGGAAAGGCTGAGAAAATCCCAGATCACCGACACTAAATTGCCGAGATCAGTGAGATGCCTGGGCTCGCAAACTGCCGCAGCAAACATTATTTGCATCAGCTTTTATGCTCCCTGGGCCAATACCAGAGCATCGCCAAGGTGCCAGAAATTAACACCACTGGAATCAGGCGAAGATGGAAAAAGTACATGGCCACAAAAACGCCTACCGCAAGCACCATGGCGACCTTGTCGCGCAGATAGTGGCCGGCAATTTTGAAACCCATTGACAGGGCCATCCCGGCTGCCGCTGCCACCACTCCGGCGAGCACGGCCGTAAAAGAGGCCAGCTCATGCAGATAGAAATAGGCCAGACCCAGCAACATCAAAAAACTGAAGGGCACCAGCAACATGCCGGCCAGGGCGGCCATGGCGCCCGATAGCCCCCTAAAACTGGCACCTATGTAGACGGCCATATTGATCTGGTTGGGCCCCGGGAAAAGGCGAGCCACGGTAAGGCCGGCCAAAAACTGTTCATCATTCATCCAACGCTTTTGTTCCACAACAATGCGCTGGCTCCAGGCCGAAAGACCGCCACCAAAGGCGGAAAGTGCCACCTGCAGCATGCCCCAAAAAATCTCCCTGAGGCTGGGGGCTTTTACCAATTCATCACTCATGCACAAAATGGGGATCTGGCGTCAGCTCGCCCTCCTCATGGAGAGTGGGATCCAGGGGATCGGGCGCCTGGTATTTCTTGGACTGATCCCAATCGGCCTCAAAGATTTCCCGCAGCCGTTGCACCACTTCGGGGGCATCGGATTCAATGCCCAGCTCCCGGCGCACATCAAAGGCACTGCGATCAATGTTCATCGAACCTGTTTGGGCATAAATACCATCCACCAAAATTAATTTGGCATGGTGCTTGAGGTGCTTCATGCGCTTAATTTTCACCCCAAAACGCTCCATTATTCGGTAGGCGGAGAAGGTGTCGTAGATATCCCAATCGGAGATGCCGTGCTTGCCACCACAGAGCAGGCGCACCTTCACCCCCCTTTCCCTGGCTGAAATAATGCGCTCCAGAATCACCGCATCCACAAATTTGGGATGCTGGATCCAGAGGCTTTTGTTGGCCATATCAATAACCCGGGCCATTTGACCCCGGCTATGGACGCTGCTCCACACCAGACCCACGTTGAGATCAGGATGGAAAAACTGGCGATCCCAATCGGCCTCGAAGCCAGCGATCACCTGCTCCACCACGGCTGGTGAATGGGAGACAACGCCGTAATCACGGGTAAGGGTGAAATATTTATCGGAGAGGTTGAATGTGGCCACCAGGGCACAGCTGCGGTCTACCACCAACGATTTTTCGTGGGTTACGGGGAAGGCTTCGCTGGTCCAGCTGACCTGGATGCCCCAGCCCTGCAGCAGGGCAAAGGCCTCGTCGTTCCAGCGATCGCCGCCGGAGGTGTGGGGATTGAGCATCACCCGCACGGTCACGCCGCGCTGGTGGGCCCGCAGCAGGGCCTGCTCAATTTGCTCGGATTGCAGCTTGAACTGCTTGAGCCGCAACTCCTGCTGGGCCTGGTCGATCAGGTCAACCACCGATTGGGCGCCGTCATCGGGCATCACCAAAAGAGACTGATGCTGGTTCAAAAGGGGTTCAGCCATACCTGCTCCAGGTGGGCTTTGAGCCCGGTTAACTACCCTTTTTAGCCCCATTGGCAATTGCGGCAATGCCAACAGGAACACTGTTCCAAGCGGTTTTGGCCTTAATCTTTGCCCAGTACAGCCTGTGCCGTGTCCGCCGCGACTGCCCGCTTCATCCTGATCTGTTCCGGCAAGGGGGGCGTGGGCAAAACCACGCTGACCGCCAACCTGGGCATTGCGCTCGCCAAGCAAGGCGCCAAAACAGCGGTTCTAGACGCCGATTTTGGCCTCAGGAACCTGGATTTGCTGCTTGGCTTAGAAAATCGCATCGTCTATACGGCCCAGGAGGTGCTTTCTGGCAGCTGCCGGCTGGAGCAGGCGCTGGTGAAGCACAAACAGGAGCCAAACCTGGCCCTGCTGCCGGCGGGCAACCCGCGGATGCTCGAGTGGCTCAAGCCCGAGGACATGCAAAAGATCGCCAAATTGCTGGGCGAGCATTTTGATTACGTATTGATTGATTGCCCGGCGGGCATCGAAGACGGATTCAAGAACGCCGTGGCGGCAGCCAAGGAGGCGATCATCGTGACCACCCCTGAGGTGTCGGCGGTGCGCGATGCCGACCGGGTGATCGGCCTGCTCAACACCGAGGGGGTGAAACCGATTCAGCTGGTGCTGAACCGGGTGCGACCAAAGATGATGGCAAACCAAGAAATGCTGACGGTGAGCGATGTCACCGACATCCTGGCCCTACCCCTTTTGGGATTGGTGCTGGAGGACGAGCAGGTGATTGTGAGCACCAACCGGGGCGAACCGCTCACCCTCAACAGCGGCAATTCCCCCGCCGCCCGGGCCTACGCCAATGTGGCCAGAAGGCTGTTGGGCGAGGAAGTGCCCCTCCTGGATCCAAGTAAGGAGCGCCAGGGCCTGAGGGCAAAGCTCGGCCGCCTGATGCAAACCAAGATCTTCTGAGCCGATGACCCTGCGCGACGCAATCAACAAGCTGCTGGGCCGTCAGCCGGCCAGCGCTAACACCGCCAAACAGCGGCTGCAACTGGTGCTAGCCCACGACCGCAGCGACCTCAATCCGGAGCTGCTGCAACAGATGCGGCGCGAGATCCTGGAGGTGGTGAGCCGCTACGTGGAAATCGACCTGGAGGAGGGCGATGTGACCCTGGAAACCGAGGACCGGGTGACGGCCCTGGTGGCCAACCTGCCAATCCGCAGGGCCAAGGTGATTGCCACTGCTCCAGAGGCGGAGCAGCCAATCAGTGGGGCTGAGATCAGCCCCTAGTGAGTGGGAACCCTGGGGGTGCCAATGCCACCCATTTATGGCCTTTACGCCTGTTGCCCATACCCCGTTCACGCCAGCTGAGCAAAGGGTTCTGGCGGAGCTGCGCCGGGGCTACAGCAATAAGGGGATTGCGGCCCTGCTGGTGGTGAGTCCGCGCACGGTAGAAAGCCACATCTCCCAACTGCTGGCCAAAACCAGCTGCAACAGCCGCACCCAACTGCTTTTGTGGGCCCTAGGGGAAAGGTAAGATTGGCCTTGGACATCAGTCCAGGCCGGCTTAGCTCAGTGGTAGAGCAGCGCTTTTGTAAAGCGAAGGCCATCGGTTCAAATCCGTTAGCCGGCTTTTTTACCCAGATCGATTGCAGGAAGCTGCTGCAGGGGTTTGGGGTGTTGGAGGCTCGGGTCGAGAGCGGGGCAGGTTGATTAAGGGGTTGATTAAGGCGGGGGTGGGGGCCTTCCTGCGTTATCAGCCTCCTAAAACAATCGACAGATCGGGGACAAGGAGCTGCTGCAAAACTATCCCTCCCATTGCCCCTTAAGGAGTAAGGGGCATCATGTCACGTCCGATGAAGCAACCGACATTCACCCGTGCTGCGATGCCAAACAGCAAGCCGCCGAACTGCACCGAAGGGCTGGGGTGGTTAGGAGGGCATGATTTCTCTTCCATGCCATTGGGCGATGGCCAGCAAGCTAAGGACAATCAAGAAACTCAGGCTAACCAGGCAGCAATCTGGATAGATCGCAGTAGCGGACCCGAGCACACTGCGCACCAAACAGAACTCTCACAAAACCGGGTCAACCCCACCATCAAAATGGCAGCACAGGTAGAGACTCAAATTAACAAAGAATCCATCGGCTCAGTCGCAGAGCATGCTTAGATGCAATCACTCTAAGGAATGGGTTCGCAGGGCATCCCTAATTCAATAGGGTATGGAATACCCGGTAATATTGTTGCTTTTTGCCAGTCCGGACAAGCAGCCACTACGGTGAAGATCAGAAATGAATTGATTGAGATAGGGGATTGACTGTCTATGCTTATTAGGGGTAGCAATGGCTTGCTTAATTATCATGAAGTGCCCATCCAAAACGCGTAAATTTTTGTATTTTGAAGCATCACTCTCCAATTGGTTTCGGATGCCTGCCCCAATCATATATTCGTGCCTGAGAAGGTAGGGCGACACCAGCGGGGAGGTGGGAGCCTGAACGATCGAGGCGTATCGGATATGCCGATCAAGCCAGAGATTGTAAACGCTATTTTTGCCCACAACGATCACATTCCCTGGCTGATCTACCTGTGAATTTTTGGTAATGGGAGAGTTCTTCTTAACCACATACGATCCCAGAATTGAAATATATGGGTTACTAAAGCTAACGCCATCCTCGGCGCCCGCTTGTTTTGAACCGTCTGCTCTTTGTGGGGCAATGCCGAAGAAACCAATATCGGCCCTTCCGCTGGCGACGATCTGGTAGGCAAGACCTGCAGACGGAACAAGGTAGCTTTGAATGGATGCTCCAAGTTGCTTGGCAAGCAGGTTGGTGATTTGGAGTGAAATTCCTGAAATCTTGCCCTTGGATTTATTTGTTAAAACATAATTTCCAGAATTGATCACTACCCGCAGTTTTCCTGTTGGAGCCAGTTGACGTTTCGCTATAGGTCCTGCTGTTATTGTGATGAGGGATTGGCAGGAAGCGGGAAATGGAGAAGTGAACACCAACGAGTCTGATCCAGCCGGATGCTTGAGAGCAGGATGTTCAATAGCCGGTGGTAGGGGAAGCGACATGGCGAGGACTAAATTAAGGCACATAGATTAAGCTAACACAGTTCACATCTGAAGCGAACAGGCGTCACTGATTATGAATATTGCAGTGATCAGATTCTGGGGCTATCGGAGATTACCATGGCCTGGGCACCAAAGTGCCAGGACATGTAAGTTTGTAAAAGCCAAGCCGTTAGCAGTAACAGATCAAACTCGTGCTGACCCCAGTCTCTGAGTAAAGGGAGCCTGGAGCATGGCGGGATCACCAATTCGGGTGCCCCCATCGGTTGAGAGGGGTGATCCGTCTTCACCAATAACAACTCGATACAAGTACCAATCAGTGCCCAATACTGCTCGATAACGTAGCAAATGTGGTCCTCTGCACCCTGGCCCAAGAGCACGGCATCAATGAGTATTGGTGGTTGAAAGAGTCTTTGCCCCAGCCGAGGAAAAAAGATGACTTAATGCATAAACAATGGAAAACAATAAGGGTTCAGCAAAATGGCGAAACCATAGAACTATTAAAAGGTTCGCAGGGGAAAGCGATTAGAATAGGACAGCAGACAGCAGCAAACGCCTGGCAAACAATAAGAAAAGTAACACATAGTGCAGAGCAAAAGATCGAGGCGTAGAATAATGCGTAACATAAATACAGATTTATGGGAATCAACTTAAAATGGAAAGTTACAAATCAAGTCATAAGCAATATTTTAGCCACAACGCTGATCGGAGTGGTGGCACCTAGCATGGCCGCAGCCAACTGCTCACCCTTAAAACCTCAGGTCTCCCAAGGAACTGGCTACAAAATTCAAGAAACCATAGCGCCAACACTAGGAGAGAAATCCCATGGAAATACATTTTTCCTTGTAGGAAGCCCAATAAAGTCAATCACAATAACGCTAACACCACTGACAACTGATAGCGCAAGCTATCCAACGCAGCTCGTCTCTCGCTATAACGACGATTCAATCTATGAAAGTGGAGCGCCAATCTTTACGCCAGATACAACGAGGCCAATTACCTGGGGCCCGCTTAAGGTGAACAACGACGGAAAAACACTGGTCGCCTTTAACGTAAAAATTCTAGAAAACTTTCATCTCTATCCAAAATCCAAGGGATTTTCGTACAGGTTAAGCGCAATTGGGTGCAACTAACGCCAACACAATCAATCGAAACAAAACAAACCTCAAATACAAAATGGACAAGAAAGCAAACGCACAAATAAAAAGTGAAGGAGGTTTGAAAGGAGGCAAAAAATTCACCTGGAAAAAATACATGATCTCTATTGGCGTTGGAGCCCTCACATGCCTTGGAAATGCGGGACAGGCTTGGGCAACACCTGTTCAGGGGAAGACATACCCAAGCATCCAACTTAATTCAACAGCAGCTATTGGTAACGATGCTGATAATTACAAAGTCAGCATATTTACGACTCCCGCAGGAATCGGAACACGAGATGTAGCACCTGATCCAGATGGTTCTGTATGGTTCAACGGGCAGTGGTCAGGAACTGTTGGCCATCTAAATCCAGTAAGCAAAACCGTAACCCTCTATCCTCTAGGCGAGGGGTCCCATCCTCACGGTATTGTTCTTGGACCGGATGGAGGGCTTTGGATTTGTGACGAGTCAAATGCAATTCGTAGATTTGATAGAAATACTCATGAAATCAAGACATACAAGCTACCAAAATTCCCTGAATCAATGGGCTATGGGAATCTAAACACACCAACTTTTGACAAGGATGGAATCCTATGGTTCACGGCCCAAAACGGGTATCATGGAAGGCTCGACCCCAAAACAGGTGAAAATAAAATATATAAATCACCAGGAGGATTTGGGCCCTACGGTATTACGACTACACCCAACGGAGAGGTCTGGTATACTAATTTAGCTGGCAACCACATTGCAAAGATTGATCTACAAAGCGGGATAGCCAAAGTGGTTCCAATCCCTGACTCGAAAGCTAATGGTTCGCGTCGAATTTGGTCAGATAGCCATGGAAATTTGTGGGTAACGACCTGGGGGGATGGTGTACTGAGGAAGTATTCACCGGGTACAAACAAATGGAGTACCTACAAACTACCAGGCCTAGGCCCAAGAGGCTACTCAACATTTGTGGACAATAAGGGAAAAGTCTGGAGCTCCGATTTTGGAACAAATTCAATCCTACAGTTTAATCCAATTACCGAATCATTTACGATATTTCCTGGCAACAAACAAAATATACAGACTCTACAAATGAATGGAATCGAAAATAAAATCTGGGCCGGCCAACAGGGAGTTGACCAAGTTGTACTGTTTGAAAGAATTGCAAACTGAGAAAGATGAATATCGGCAAAAACAAGCGAGAGAACCCGAGAAATGATACTCAACAAATCGCCTTCCTGTTGGGCTCCTGCTTCCTACTTGCAGGCCTTCCCAAAGCTGCGCAGGCGAAAATCACGCTGATCAGGGAATGGAAAGCGGCACCAGTACTGCTTCAAAATGTGGAATTTTCGCCAAATGGCGAACAACTTCTCACAGCAAGTGGTGGTGGCGTCGCCCAACTATGGTCACTAGAGGGGAAACCAGGAGCAATCATGGAAGGGGAACGCCCACCGATGTTCAACGCCCATTTCAACAAATTAGGGAGCAAGTTTATAACCACAAGCTACAACGGAACAATAAGTATATGGAACAAATACGGAATCCTAGTGAAAACACTAGCCATTCATAAAGCCGCAGTTGCAGATGCCAGGTTCGTTGGGAACGATGGCAGTTTTGTAAGCAGCTCTGATGATGGACAAATTGTCATGCGAAATGGAAATGGTTCGCCGATCTGGAGTGATATTTACCCAGGTACTGCGCGGCAACTAGCAGTTTCTGGGCAAAACAACCTGATTGCAGGAGCCTCTGATAGTGGCACGCTACACCTAGTAGCGCTAGGAAACTATGCCAGGCCAAAAATGGTCAAGACCGTTCAAACGCCGCACGGACGGATAAACCAACTATCAATAAGTGGTGATGGAGAAAAGATAGCTGCTGCTGGCATTGATGGCACGGTTACCATATGGAGCAAAGATGGAAGTCAGCTGTCACGAGTCAAGGCCTCAAGCAAAGGATGGGCTAATGGAGGAATATTTTGCAAAAATAAAAATGGACCATTGCTTACCGTCGGAGATGATGGCGTGATCAAAGAGTGGTCAGAAAAGGGAAAGGAATTGGCTGTACTGAAACTCAGTGACAGTTCGCGACTAACAAAGGTTGACTGCTCAGCATCAGGAAAATTTGCCGCCGTTGTTGGAAGTCAGGGAGAACTGTGGCTACTAGGAATAACGCCTAATCCCTAAACACCATAAAAAAATAATGAACAAATTTCCAAAGAGGTTTATGTTGCTGGTCCTATCCATAGCAACCAGCAGCGATGTTTGCCTAGCCCAGCAAAATTCCACTCTGACACAAAGGCAAAGTTTTCAAGCCCATAGCCTCAAGGGAGAGTCCCTGATTCAAGTTCAATACTCTCCAACCAGCGAAGTATTCATTACAACAGCCTCCGATGGCACTGCCAAAGTATGGGCTAAGCCTGGCCTACAAATTAAACAATTCAATCAAGATCCTCCAGCAATGCTGTTTAACGGACGACTAGAGCCTGATAAAAGCACCATCCTAACGGCGGCCTACAACGGGCAAGCAACACGTTGGTCAATCAAAGGGGCAGAACCGAAGATCTATCAACCGCATTTATCGGGAGTGACCGATGTAGAGCTTCTTCCTGAAAGAGAGGGCTTGGTCACAACCTCGGATGATGGATGGATACGGTTCTGGAGCAATGGAGGCCAACTCAAAAAGCGCATTGCACAACCTGGAGTTTCACGTCACCTTGCGATAGCGAATGGTAGAAAAATCGTTGCGTCAACGCAAGATATCAGCACCGTCACTCTCATGTCGACGTCAGGTGAAGTACTACAAATATTTGAAACTAATCAAGGACGCTTAAATGATGTCATATTTAGCCCAAATGAGCAGCTTGTCATAACAACTGGATTCGACGGAACAATTAAAGTTTGGGAACTACAGGATTCACGCAATGCACCAATTCTGAAAACAATAATCAAAGCCAGCCAAACTGGCTGGATCAATGGAATAGCACTCAATAAAGCGGGAGTTCTTGCTTCAGTTGGGGACGACGGTACTGTTCGCCTATGGTCACTAGAGGGAAAAGAACTAGCGAAAATAAAACTTACACAGAAACATATTCTGAGTTGCAGCTTCTCCCCAGACGGCAAGAAGCTACTTGTAGCGATTCAAGACGGTACGATAACAGAGTTTGAAATTTAGCAGGTAAGAAAATTAGGTCAATATCGATAGAAGCTTAATACAGAACTGGCAAAAGAAGATTAAATGCTTGTGGCGGCTAATTCATACTTGAATTTGTCAATCATAAAAAAGAAAACTAGAGCAGCAGCTAGCCACCAAAGGGAGTGAACCGAGAAACACATTCTACCCCAAAGGGGTAAATAGTATCACGCAATCAAGTATACAGGCCTGGGATCGTGGGATATACAACACCTATAGGCTCACGGATTGCATTTGGCGCTTTAAAAATATAATCAGCAATGTCGACCTTCTTCATGTAACTTACCCCTGGCTTTTTAAGCGTATAGAGAAGGAGTTCTTCGATTGTCTCTACATGCTCAGGGCGCAACAGCCGATCGTGCATTGTAATCGCTAACATACGTCGCTGGGCTGAAGACTCTTTATAAAGACGATCAAAGGAACGCTTCATCACATCGAGAAAATCAGCATCGGCAAAGCTTCGGGCCTCATAAGCTCTGATGTCGTTAAGATAAACAGCATAAGGGACGACTGCTATCTCTCGCCTAGCGTCTATATCAACAATAAACGGCTCGTCACGACTGACGTCATCAATATGGTATTTAAAGCCTAAAGAATGAAGGTTTTGAAGAATATTCTTAGAGCCTCTTAACCCAGGTGCATTATAACCAACAGCCCTTTGTCCAGTAACCTTTTGAATGATATCAACATTCTTCTGAATAAATGCCCTTTCCTGCTCATCATTCATTGTTGATCCAGTTGACCAATCCCAGCCATGGGCAGCGGCTTCATGGCCTCTCTGGACGATCTCCTTTGCAGTAGCTGGATACAGCTCAACGGATAAACCAGACATGTGTGAGGTCATCTTGAGACCAAGACGATCAAACATGTCAAGAGCTCTAGGAATTCCTTCCGTTACGCCATAGCGATACCAAGAAATTGTGGGCATATCATAAATACCCTCTGGAGGAACAAAATTATTAAAGGGTGTTGGAGGATTGAAACGCGGCTGGCTGCCAGATTCAAACATCACTGATAAGGATATAGGCATACGTATGCCATCTGGCCAAAAAGAACCCTTACCACCGATGAAGGACGGCTTGGCCTTCTGAGAAACTGGTGCCTGCGCGTTGGCCTGTTGTCCAGTGACACCAACAGCTAAACCAGCTGCCAAACCAGCTCTCAGCAAATCGCGACGTTGCATTTTGAAAGAATGGTGAGGAGTGATTAAAAAAAGGTAGAGCCCAATCAAATCAACAATTTAAAAGGGCAAGAAACCTGGTTGTTAAAATCTAAGAACCAACAAAGAGCCTAAAGTTGGCCGCTCATGGCATCACGAGCCTTCAATGCGCAACCTTCATCAAGCTTTCCATTGGGAGTGCCTGAAACACCAAGAGCACCGACAATTTCGCCATTGGATCTCAGATTTACGCCACCAGCAAAAAGGGTAATATTGGTACTTGGAGCGGGTGGCATGGGCCAAGCCCCAACACCAACAGCGCCCTTGGCCTGCATCGATGCAAGAATACCTGATGTGAGATCAAGGTTATGATTAGCAGCTAATGTCACGGCTGAGTAAGCTTTATTGCGAGCAGTCTCCACAGTCTGAACGCGCGCTCCATCGCCCCGAATTTGAACGATCACATTACCTTCGGTATTCACCACAACGGCAGTGACACCGTAGCCTTCAGCTCGGCATGCCTGAATAGCCGCCTCAGCAAATTTAACCGCAATAGCCGATGGAATGTATTTCTGAGCCGGAAGGTCAGCCGCAGGAGCAGGGGATACAGATGCTGCTGAAGCCATCAAGACTCCAAAAACTCCACCCATCGCAATGCGATGAAAAGCCAAAGGAAAGCGGCTCATGATTCTACAAAAAAACTGACTCAGTTAAAATTTAACGAAAAAAAATCTCTGGCACACACGCTTCACACATTGACACCAGATTGGTCAGGGCCTGATGACATTTGCATCTCGGCGGCGAGCAGAACCCAGCACCAAAGGGATTTCATAGCCAAAGGTCTTCCCACCTTGCAAAGATCAAACATGGTCACCGCCATGAAAATGGAACGTCGCAGAAATCACACTCGACAAGTGCGCAAGGGGAGGTCCATCAATGCCCCAATAATCAGGCAATCGGGCAGATCGGCAGAAAGCTGATGGCAGGCTAGTCTTAAGAGATTGATTGCTAATGAGATAGTGACAGATCACTTCAAAAATGTAGCTCAATACTATGGCGAATTTCGCCCCAAATACCCTCAGCGACTTTTTGAACTGATCACCGAGGCAACCTCGGAACACCAGCATGCTTGGGATTGCGCGACCGGGAGTGGTCAGGCGGCCGTTGCACTCGCTGGGTTCTTTGAAAGGGTGACCGCAACTGATGCCAGTGCCGCCCAACTCGAACAGAGTGAACCACATTGGAAGGTTGCCTATCGTGTGGCTCCTGCAGAAGCCAGTGGTCTAGCCAGTCGTAGCGTGGATGCTATCACAGTGGCCCAAGCCCTTCACTGGTTTCCGTTAGATGCTTTTTTTCAGGAATGTGAACGGGTTTTAAAGCCTGGTGGCATCCTGGCAATATGGACATACAGCCTGCTAATGAGCCAAAAAAACTCCATCAACCAAATAATTCAACACTATTATCGCAATATCGTCGGTCAATACTGGCCACCACAACGGGCCCTTGTGGACGACTGCTATCGCTCGATACAGCTACCATTTAAGGAGCTTAATCTAGCCGAATTGAGAGCAACACCTCTCGCCATTCAAGAGAATTGGACACTGGCTCACCTGAAAGGCTACCTTCGCAGCTGGTCGGCCAGTGGCTATTTGCAACAGGCTCAATATCAGGATCCCCTGGAAAGTATTCGTGAGGAGCTTGACACAGCCTGGGGAGAGGCAAGCCAAGAGAAAACAATCACCTGGCCTCTCACCTTACGCATCACCAAAAAGCCATAGTGCAGACAACCTTCTGCCTAATAAAAACCTTGCGGGTCATTTTCGAATAAAAGTTGCAAAATCCATTGTTTTCGGCGAGAATTAATTCATGAGATTTGAACCCGCATGAGACACGGCATGGTCCGATCGAGCTTAGCAGCCATACTTCTAGGGTTGGGCAGCTTTGTGGGATTAAGCATGAGCCCTCTCCAGGCAGCGGCGCCCATTCCAGCCAGCCTGTCAGCACGCGCGGCCTTACGCGCCGTGGATGTCGCCGTCGAAACCTGTAGACAAAAGGGGTACGGCGTTACCGCCACAGTCGTCAATCAAGAGGGTTCCATTGTCGCCGTACTCCGCGGGGATCGTGCAACACCGCACACAGTTGAACACAGCTTTAACAAAGCCTACACAACAATTACACTTGGTCCCATCTTAAAAACGTATTCGACAGCCGATATAATTGAGGTTTTTGAAAAGCAACACCGTCAGGGAATTGGAGACTGGGCACTTCCGCCAATACCCATTAAGGGGATCACTTTCAACATCGGTGGAGTCGGTCTTTTTGCCAACACACTCTTAATTGGAAGTATTGGTGTTTCCGGTGCTCCCGATGGACATATTGATCAAGAATGTGCTTTTAAAGGCCGTGATGCCGCAAATGCTGTGCGAGAATGATGCTAGCAATTGCTAAACCATGAATTGGATTTTCGCCGTTTGCGTTAGCGTCTTGGTTGCCGCTCTGACATGGATGCCGAGCGAGGCCCATGCCGAGACACTTCATTACAAACTTCCAGCGTTTCAGCAACTTTCCGATCCGCCAAAAATATTAGGCCCAGCAGGTGAGCACTTTACCTTTTTGAGGACTGGGAAAGATACTAACGGGCGCTTTACCGTTTCCAAAGCAATTATCCCACCTGGAGCGGGCCCCATTCCTCACATTCACACACTCACTGATGAATGGTTCTATTTTCCTAAAGGCGGAATTACTATCTTCTGCGATCCCAACAAGGCTTATTCAACAATCAAAGAAATCCCCAATTCTTCATCCTTCCCCGGAGCCAAAGCGCAGACCATAAACAGCAAGGATAATAGCCTCTATTATGGCCCCCATTATTACTTGCATGGTTTCTACAACAACACGAATAAGAATCTTGAGCTTTACTTTATCTGGGCAGCCAAGCCAGGAGAGCAGCGCAACCCAGCCGCAGATATCAGCGGCTATTTTCTGAGCGTAGGCAGACGCGTGGGAAACTTTACCCCAGGCATGCATCCCACTGATCAGGAGAAAAATGCTTTTGTTGTGGATGCTCCAAAATGGGGAATCAACCAAAGCTCATCTTTTATGCAGTACCTTACTTCCATAGGTCCAGCCCCGGCACACTCGCACTTCCTTCATGAAAATGATCAAGTCAAACGGCTAGAAACACTGCTTCGCACCCCTTTACCCAAGGTCCAGAAAGCATAGCTTGCTATGATATCAGCACAACCATCAGTTACTTAACATAGCGAGAATTGATTTCTCGCCTTAGATGTTAATTGATAGAGACAACTCAGGCTAAATTGGATTTCAGAAACTCCAGATTAATTATTCGTTAGCCTTTCAGTGATGTGGGCAGACCTATCCTTAAACCACCAATTTTCTGGGAGGGGCATTCTCCTTCCTCAACCGGGATTTTGTGCTTGACCTTGACTGATCGACTACCGAACAGTGGAAATCCCGATAAAATGTTCTATGGTATCTACCGAATCCTAAACATGGTGGGTCATGCGGCGCGTTTGATTGGAGATCATCGCAGCTGCAGGCGCATGCGATGACTTAACGCTGTGATCCATCCAAGTCAACCAATCAACGTGAAAGCCCTGTTCCCACTGCTCGTGCTGCCTGCAGTGCTAGCCATTCCACCCCTTTCAGCCCAAGGGCAAAGCAGTTTTACGCAGCCATCGCGCTCTATCCCGATGGTCCCGATCAGCGATCAGCTCCAAGCATTGGAGAAGCGCTGGCGAAGTGTTTGCAGCGATCTAGATGGAAAACAAAAAATTTCGCTGCAGGAAGCCCTTCGCCTTGGCCTAACAAATAATCCTATTTTATCCCAGAACTACGCCGAGATAGCCGCCTCCCAATCGAGCACCACAGCAATTCGGCGCGAGTGGTATCCATCGTTATTTTTTACACAGCCGAATAATGCACCCTGGGATTTAGCAATCGGCACACAAACCAACAATCAATCTGGGTCGAATTCTGCCACCACCCATCAAACACTGCAGCAGCTATATTCCAGCCCGCGCTTAACCATGCAGTGGAGCTTTCTCGACCCCACCCGCACTCCCCGGTTAAAATCACAACTCTTAGAATACCGCTCTAAACAATTGCTATTTGACATCAGCACCCGGAATCTAGTCCTTGATATTCAGCAATCATATTATGCACTGCAAGAGGCAAGTGAGCTCCGCAATCTTTACGGTGAAATTTATCAGCTCACCAAAGATCAACTAACACGTGCTGAGCGCATGCGACCTGAGGTTATCGATACATCAGGGGAGATTAGTCAGCTGAAAACACAATTACTGCAGCAGCTCATTGAAGTAATCCAGATTTTCCAACAAGAGCTTATCGCAGCCAATTCTCTGGCGCGGGTGCTCAGCCTGGCCCCCGGTGAATTGCGCCTCCCATCCGATCCACTCAAGCCAGTTGACCCATGGACTCCCTCTCTTCAAAGCACAATCAGTAACGCATTGCTAACCAGGGAAGAAATTCAGAACAACCTCGCTAATTCCAGCAGCCTTTCATGGTCTTCCAAGGCTCTCGCTCAAAGCTACTTACCCTCCATGGCATTGATGGGTCAGAGCCAACTCACCACCAACAATCAATCTCAAACCTCAAGTGGTTCTGAGAGCAGCTCCGGTAGTAGCAACAACCAGACGTTCTCCAACAGCGTGGGTCTGAAATTTAACTGGTTAATCGTAGATGGTGGTGTTGTGGCATCCCAAGCTACATCCCTAAGCCAGCGCGCCCAGGCTGCTGATTATCAAGCAGCCGATACCCGCTATCTGGTAACCCAGCAGGTGCAGGACAGCTATGCCAATTACATCACAACTCGCATGGTGATTGACACGGCACTTCAACAATTACGTACCGCCAAGCAAGCAGTGCTTCTCACTTCCCGTAATTACAATGGTACGTCAGTGAATGCAACAACATTTAACCAGACCATTCGTAATTTCCTTTCGGCAGCTAAAAGCTTCAAAGCTTCTGTGCGCGGCTTTAACATCGCGGTTGCCTCGCTCTTTCGCTATTCATCGAGCCTGCCTCCTTCTGTACAGGACTCTTTGGATAAAGCCAAGATGAACCTCATCAGTCCCTGAGATGCCATTCAAGTGGAGGTTTCCCAGCCGACATCCACCCCAACTGCACTCATCATGGCGTACGCCGCCCCTATCCGGTAGGCTCACCCTAAGCGGGGAATTGCGCGCAAGATTGAAGATCTCAATCCCAATAATCCTTAAACCTCAGTTGCCTATTCTCGCCTGCAGTTTGCTGGCCTTGCAACTCAAAGGGATTGCTTTTGCATCTGATCTAGACAACTCAGGCCAAACTGGAGAACATCCAGCAGACAACTGCGGCAAGAATCTCCCACAAAATAGCCCCAGGATCAGCCACTTGAACTCAGGCGATGTAACCTATCTCGGCCTGAAGAAAACTCATCTGTTTATTGCAAATTCACAGAAAATCCTCCTTAAGCAGAGCACTCAAGACACGCAATTTGATGTGCGAACCCAGGCGCTTGCCAATAGGCTATTAAGCCTCGAATACCAAAACTTTAGCGGATCAACCACGCTCACAGGTGAAGCCAACATGGTAATAGGCGGTGCCCCTAACTACCACCAAACCAATGGGACCTCCAACAACGCCACCACCTTTAATTACGACCTTCGCCTTTTCCTCGACAGCAGCTACACAGGCCAGGATCTTCTGAGGATAAGGCTAAGAAGCGACAATTTCAACAAGTTTCCCTTCGGCTCTAGCAACAGCAACATCTTCAAATTAGTGAAGGCAAGCAACAATGATACCGGCCTTCGGGCTGATCGTATCTATTATAGATTTCCTCTCGGCGAGCAGTGGAAGCTCACCATCGCCGCCAAAATCCAGATCAGTGATGCGTACGATTTCAAGCCCACTGTCTATGATTCGCAGATCCTAGATTTATTTAATTTAGCTGGCGCCGCCGGTCTATACAACAAAACCATAGGCCCTGGGATTGCTGCCTCCTGGAAGCAGCATGTCACACAAGGGAGACCCTATTGGACAGCATCTGCCAGCTTCATTGCCGGCGATAACGCCACCGACTCTGACTACGGCCTGTTCAATCAACAAAGTGCCCTCAATGGCAATCTTCAAGTTGGATTGCGATCGGAAAACTGGGGCCTTGCTGTGGGCTATCGCAGGGGCACCGATGGCACGCGGGTAGCCGATGGCAATGGTACAGCCGGAGCTACCCTGGGCTATGGCGAGTATGCCAACAACCTCGGCATCAGTGGCTACTGGCAGCCCCTCAAATCGAATTGGACGCCCTCCATCAGCCTTGGGTACGGCTACACACAAATAGACAGTAATGATGGCTCTCCACCCGACTCTCAGTCGTGGGTACTTGGCGTCCAGTGGAATGACGTATTCGCATCAGGCAATGCAGCAGGATTTGGGATTGGTCAACCTCCGAATGCCACTGGTGAAGGCAAAAAAGCCTGGCTCTTTGAACTCTTCTACCGCCAACGCCTCAGCGACAACATCTCCACCACAGCCGCCCTCTTTATGGGCACCAACGCTGCCCAAACAGCTGAAAGCTCTAACTGGGGGGGTGTTATCCAAACCCAATTTCGCTTCTAGGATGGCTCAATAGTAAATACCATAGTTGCGAACAAGCCACCAAATATTTAACTAGGGATCAGATGGTGTAGGAAGATTCACAAAAAGGTGATAACGATTGCGATTGGCAATCCAGGCGTAATCTACATGGTCTACAGATTGCTGTACAAGGAACAACCCCAGTCCACCAATCTGACGTTCATCTATGGGGAGATGGCTTTCGATCTGGCGGGGTTGGTCGATACCTGGATCGAAATAGGGACCGTTATCCTCAATCTCGAGGACAAACTGAGGCTGGGAACCAGGGGAACGGAAGGACCGAATCCAAACATGAGCCTGATCTGCTGCTGAATCAGCAGAAGGCCCAGCATCAAGCTCGCCGGAATAGCGAATAATGTTTGACAGCAGCTCCTCAAAGGCAAGCCTGAGCCTGTAATTAGCAGAGCCCTCCCCCAACTGTTGATCCGCTTGGGACTCAACGAACGAGATGAACCGATCCCAGCTCTCCATTGATGCGGGACCATCACAATTGGCGATGGGTTCTAGGGGATGCTCGGGAGCCATTGCTGGGGATGCGTGTTAGGCCTAGGCCTCTTCGTGGCTAGGCACCAGGCTCATGGCCTGGGATAGCCCCGTCTTGTTAATCACGTCAGCAATTTCGTCGCTAGTACCCACCAGGATCAAACGCGACGCATGGGGCATTTTCTGTTTAGCAAAAACCAGGACCCTCAGACCGGCACTACTGAGGAAACCAACTGAAGCCATCTCGATACGCAATTCTGAGAGCCCAGCCAACTCAAGACCGGTTAGGGCCTCCATTAAGGAAGGGGCTGTTTTGGTGTCGACATCACCAGTCAGGCTGATCAGGTGATAGTCGTCCTTGCTGATCGATTCAATGGTTAACGGCATGGCTGAAAGTGTTAAAAAGGAAAAAAATGGGCTGGATCGGATCAGACGGGCTTGGCCGTCAACACCAACACGGATCGATCGCCCAAAAGGATGCCCCCATCTCCCTGGGCTGGCTGGGAGAGATCAAAGGGTTGGTCTCCGTTACCGGTGTTGAAGCAGAGGTGCCAACGGAAACCAGCCGGCAAATCTGGGAAGCTAAACCAACTGGCGTAATGGGCCATATTACTGGCCACATAGACCGTATCCACATCAACAGTGCCCACATCGACAGTGTCACCGCCAGCTGGCTGGGAATCGCTGTTGGTGGAAAACATCCAAGCCAGTTGGCGTGAATCAGCAGACCAATCTGGCTGCCAAGCATTGACGCCGTGGAAGCTGCAATCGGGGAAAAGATTAGATGGTGGTGCATCGAACCGATTAACACGCAGGGCCGGATGGGCATGGCGGAAGTGGATTAGGCCCCGCACAAAGTCATGCAGTTGTGCATTTTCCTGCAATAGCGTCCAATCAACCCAGGATATAGCCGAATCGAGGCAATAGGCATTATTATTGCCATGCTGGGAGCGGCCAAATTCGTCACCCATCAACAACATCGGCGTTCCACGACTGGTGAGCAGCATCACC
Source organism: Cyanobium sp. WAJ14-Wanaka (assembly GCF_024345375.1). Taxonomy (NCBI): domain Bacteria; kingdom Bacillati; phylum Cyanobacteriota; class Cyanophyceae; order Synechococcales; family Prochlorococcaceae; genus Cyanobium; species Cyanobium sp. WAJ14-Wanaka. The sequence continues at coordinate 23,670 of NZ_JAGQAZ010000003.1, forward strand.
ATCGCATTCATCGATTGCCGCAGCCTTAGGGCCTGGATGCCGGGGTTATCAGTCCAACCTTCTGCACCACAATTCCAGCTGTAGTTGTCATCGCCGCCATCGCGGTTTCCCTCACCGTTGGCCTCATTGTGCTTGTCGTTGTAGGAGACAAGATCGGCAAGGGTGAAGCCGTCGTGACAGGTGATGAAATTGACTGACGTAGCCGGCGAACGACCGCTTGGTTGATATAGATCGGGAGATCCCTGCACCCTTTGGGCGAGTTGGCCAACTTGAGCCCCATCGCCCTTGAGATAACGCCTTAGGCAGTCTCGGTACTTGCCGTTCCACTCTCCCCAACGGCCGAAGGCAGGGAAGGTACCAACCTGATAAAGACCACCTGCATCCCAGGCCTCAGCAATCAATTTGCAAGAAGAAAGGATTGGATCAAAGGCCAGGGATTCCAGCAACGGTGGATTGGGCAGGGGAGCTCCCCAGGGATCACGGCCAAGAATCGTGGCAAGATCAAAACGGAAGCCATCGATGTGGTATTCGGCTGCCCAATAACGCAGACAATCAAGCACCAGGTTGCGAACAATTGGATTGTTGCAATTAAGGGTATTGCCAGTTCCGCTGAAGTTGAAGTAATAGCCCTCGGGCGTGAGCATGTAATAGGTCTTATTATCTAGCCCCTTGAAGGAAAGGGTAGGACCATGCTCATTACCTTCAGCGGTGTGGTTGAAAACCACATCAAGAATTACCTCAATTCCAGCACGGTGAAAACTCTTGACCAGCTGCTTAAATTCATCCACCTGCATGCCAAAGCGGCCAGTGGCGGCAAAATTGGCCTTTGGGGCAAAGAAACCAACGGTGCTATAGCCCCAGAAGTTATAGAGCAGCTCCCCGGTATCGGGATGGAGCCGAGAATTTTCAAATTCATCAAACTCATAGATCGGCATTAGCTCGATCGCATTGACACCAAGATCCTTGAGGTAGGGAATCTTCTCTACAAGGCCGGCATAGGTGCCGGGATGCTTCACTCCAGAACTGTCGGATTGGGTATAGGCGCGCACATGGGCCTCATAGACAACCAGATCTTGGCTGGGTATTTCCAGGGGCCGCTCGGCCTCCCAATCAAAATCATCCAGGCTGACGCAAGCTCGATAGGGATAAAGGGCCTGCCAATTTGGTGCCTCTCCCCACTGATCCCGTCCAGAAATGGCTCGAGCATAGGGATCCATTAAGACCTTACTGGCATCGAAGCGATGGCCAGCTACTGGATCCTGGGGACCATCGATACGAAAACCGTATTCGATTCCTTCGTAATCGAGGTCGAACACCACCATGCAAAACACATCACCAATCCGGTAATGGGCAGGGAAAGGAAGCTCGGCAAAGGGTTGTTCCTCTCCGCGACGAAACAGCACCAGGGTGCAGGCGGTGCCAGCTGAGGTGTAAATCGAGAAATTAAGACCATTGGGTGCATGGGAAACACCGAACGGCAGGGGCTTGCCAGGGCGCACTCTGAGACCAGAGATCTCATCGGTGGGCAAACTGTCGATCCTTTCAAGCTGCATGTCAGGAGCGCCCGGGAAGTGCGGCAAGATCTGGGTAGATCACAAAATAGTCGTAGAAACCAGTGACACGCATGGTTTCGGCAATGCCCTCCACCAAACCCACTAGGGCAAGATCGGTGGAGAGTTGTTGGGTGCGGCGATGCAGGGTCAGGAGGGTACGCAAGCCAGCACTCGACATGAAAGGCACCTTGGTTAGGTCTAAGACAACGGGCTGTTGTTCGGTGATCTGCTCATCAATGAAGTCACGCAGGCTTGTTACGGTTTTGGAATCCACCTGCCCATCAACATGGATGGCAAACCAACCATTCACCGTACTAGAAGTGAGATTCATGGTGCTCAATTAGGGGTAAGGGTGACCTTCACCTGAAGACGGGTCTCTGAATCGGGTAGCTGGACGGTGAGCCGTTCAGCATCAAAGTTGGAGTAGGACTGACCATCAATCAGACAGGAAGTAATCCTTACACTACCTGCGGGCAGCATGTCGGGAGAAACGCGCAAGATCCTGTCAGCGAAACCATTGGGCAGGGGCTTGAAGAAAAGGTCCAAGGGCCTCTTCTCAATCATCAGATCTAGATACACCGTAGAAAGGAAGCAAAGTTCGGTGGAGTGATAAGCACTCATCGAATGGCTGCCTTTGAAGCGCTCCGTACCCATCAAATAGGGAATACCACTGGCCAGCACGTTGAAGTAAACGCCGCCGTCGTTGTTATCGAGGAAGAAAGCATTGTAGAAGGCTGCCGACTCGTCGGCATACTTCTTGTAGCTGCTGGTTTCAGGTAGGTGCCCCTGCAAGATTAGGTAGGCAAGGATGCCCTGCTCCTGTTGCCACCAGGCCTTGCGATCGTGCCAGGCATAGCGATGAAAACGCTGGCCAGGTTGTAGCACCCGATCCACCACGTCGTACCAACCGAAACGCTGCTTGTCGTAACCCACATCGGGCATTAATTGGGCAATCTTTTCAGCCAAGGCCACATAGGAGTCCTTGGGTTGCACTGCCTGGAAACGCATGAGGTTCCAAGCAATCTTGAGGTTATGGCCCACCACGGCACGGTTCTGCTGCCAACCCCAGGTCTGATCCTTCGACCAATCATCGAAGAACTTCTCCTGCACAAAGGGGCTTTCATCGTAGTCGGGGAAGTGGGCACAGATGGTGTCGAAGGTGTCTTCAAGCATCACCTTGTAGCGATCCTGTTCGGTGGCCAGCCAAAGGTTAATTAGGTAGGCGGGAGCATGATCACCCACGGAGTTCCAGTTTTTCTTAGCCCTATTGCGGCCAAGGGATTCCTCATGGGCGCTAAGGGTTACCGCATGGATATGGGAGTAGTAGCCGCCCTTCTCATCGTCACGGAAATATTGATCAAACAGATCTATGGTTTTTTCGGCGTCGTCAAGGATGCGGGGATCACCACTGAGTCGATAGGTCTGAATGGGACCTGCCAAGGCGTAGATCTGCTCATAGGCAGGAATTGAGTCGTAGTCGTCTCCAAACTCAGAAACAAGCAACTTCTGCTCCTGGCCGCCGGAACTCACCTTTTGGCCGTGGTACCAATAGATCAAGCCAGTATCGGTATCAACAAAACGCATCTTGTCGCGCAGATATTCGGTACCCTTCTCAGCAGCCTCAAGAAATTCGTCTTTGCCAGTGAGCATGTAGGCCGAGGCCATGCCGTACACCATGCGCGAAATGGTGTCGGTCTCCTGCAGATAATCCTCCTCCTTCTTGCCTCCGGTGAGGCTGATCAGAGTACGGTAGTTGCTGTAATCAATCGGATCGGTAGGGGCATTGAATTGCCACTTGATGTAGGAGGTGGCAATTGAATCAATTTGGCGAATCCACCAACCGGGCTCGGCATAGCGATGATCGTCTTTGCTGTCGCCAGCAAAAACGATGAAATTCACCTCAAAACTGGTCTGCTGCTCAGGGAAGAAGGTGCCATAGAGAAACAGCATTTGACCAGGCACCAGCAACTGCTCCAGCTGGCCACCTCGATCTTGCCAACCCTCCTCCAAATTTTGGGTCTGCTTGGCATAGGTGTTGACGGTAAGAATGGCGCTATATAAGCGGCCATCGGATGTTTCCAGCTCGATCACACGAGCGGCGGAATCGTAAGAGCAGACGTATCCGGAGATGAGATCAGAAAAGCTAAAATTGAGGCTGTTCATTGTGCTGGGGAAACTGGAAAATCCGGTTAAAAAATCGAGACGCTCTAGAGGGAAGACAACAAACCATTGCTGGCTAGAGAGCCTGGATTGTGCTCAAGAACAATTCGTCAAAGGCATCCACACTGCCCGGGTGGCGGCCGGTAATCAACAGGCCATCAGAATGGGTATCTACAGTTTCACCATTTGCCACCACCAGCTCACCACCAGCGTTCTCCACATCACAGGCAATGTTGTGGGCACAGGTGACCTTGCGGCCCTTAATTAAGGACGGATCAGCACAGAACAACCAGAGCGAGTGGCAGATGGTACCAATCGCCAGCTGACCCGCATCCATGCGCTGTACAGCAGTGCGTAACAACTCCACCGCCGGTGCAGTGTTGCGGGAGCCACTAAGGGTGGTTTGGTAACGCAGGCGATCCATGGCATAGCCACCAATCAGGATCAAACCCTTGTAATCAGAAAGGTTCACCTTGCTCACACAGAGATCAACCTTTACCTTGCTGGTTTTGTCGTTGCCCTCAAATTCCAGACTTTCATTGCCCCACAGGTAGGAGGCGTAATCCACTGCAACCCCATGGGTCGGGAAGAAGCTGTTGAACACGTTAAATTCAGTTTCGTCGTAATGCTCTTCAACTAGGACGAGAATTTTAGAAGATGCCATAACAGAGGGGAATCAAAAATGTTAACTAAGTGTTGAAGGCAGAAAAACTCAACCGTTTGAGTTTGAGCGCAAAAGCAAGCCGTGGATCGATTGATAGGCCGCAGATCCACCTAGGCAGGCACCCGCCGCAATCAGGCCCGCCAAGGGAGGTACTGGCAGGGGCAATTTAAAGATCGAGAAAACAAAACCGACCAGGAAACCTCCAATCAGGGTGGTGGCAAGAACGGAAAATGTCATGGGTTGCTTTTAACGGGGAGTAGGCAGATGCAGGCGGGCAAATGAGGTGTCCAACCGCGGTGATTAGCTCAGGGGAGCAGCCAGTAGCTCCTTGAGATCATCAAGGTGATCGTCGGCGGCCAGGGTGGCCTTGCTAGCGGGGCTAATCGAATGGAGATACTGCATAAAATATTGGCTCTGGTTAATGCCGTATTTAGGGGCATCCTTCACGAAGGGCTCAAGCCGAGTGGCATCCACCTTGAAATCTGAGGGAAAGCTCGTAACGCTCTCACCGGTGTCGCGGAAGTACTGGGTGATTCGTTCCGGTGCCCATACAAAGGTCATTTCCACCGGATGGTCGGTGCTGTTGTAAAAGCCATGGACGTGACCACGGGGCACGTAGTAAAGACTTTGGGGCTTGGTCTCGATCAACTGAATATCCGCCCCGGGGGCATTGCCGTTGGGCACCTTGCTCAGATCGCTATAGGTGTGGTCTGGGTCAAGGAAGAGGGTGATGCCACCGTTGGGAAAGTAGAACCACTCGTCGTAGTTGTCGTGGAAGTGGGGCAGCGGTCCCGATCCGGGGGGCACCAGTGCCTCCGCCATCGTGTAGGCGTTGCCAGTGTTGCGGCCGGTGCGGGTAAAGGTGAATTGCTCCCCGGGGGGGCCGATGATCAATTCGGGCTCGGGGCTGGGGGTGTATTCGGGAAAGGGAAGACCCACCGTCTGGGCCTGGCTCAGGGAAGGCAGCCCAAACAGGCTGGCCATAAAGAGGGCTGTGCAGGCCAGGTTTAGTAACAGGCGGCGCAGAGCTGCAGAGAAGTTGGAAAGCATGGTGGATTAGGCCTCCGCCTCGATACGGGCACGGATATCGCCTAGCCGCGCAAATGCTGGGGCAGCCTTGTTGAAGCCTGCGTAGACGCAGGTGAAGAGCAACAACTCCTCAAGCTGCTCAAAGCTGGCCCCCTGCTTCAGGGCCATGCGCACATGGGCTTCGAAGGGGGATTCCGGCACCATTCCCTGGTTAGACACATCGATGGCGATGGTGATCAGGGCCTTGGTGAGTTGATCAATCGAGGGCTTACCCCAAACCTCACCCGCCACGCGGGTACAGAGATCGCCAAAGGCAGGGTGAATGCCCTTCAGGGCAGCCTGTAGAGCTGGATCGTCGAGTACGGCGTTGGCGGGAGCATCCGCCGGAAGGTGCGGGGACATATCTGGTACTAAACCGCTTCCACTTTGTCCGGCATGGGCCTATTTGTCTGCGTATTAGCAGACACCAAAACGCATACCCAAACATTTTGAATCAATCAATCTGCCGCGAAGGCCTGCTCCAGCCAGACGGCGGCGGCCAAGCCACACTCCTCATCAAGCTGCCCCTGGCGGGCTCCCGACACACCCAGCCCCCCCAGGAGCCTGCCCTCCGAGCGCAGCACCACCCCACCTGGCAATGGAGTGATCTGATCCACACTGGCCGCTGGCAGGGGCAACGCCCCGATCGGTGCTTTCCCTTGGCGTAGGGAATTGGCCAACTCACCGGTGGTAGTAAATCCCTGCAGTGCCGCCAGGGAAGCGGCCGTGTAGGCCTTATGGCGACTCAGCTGCGCAGTATGGGGAGAGGCGCCATCACCATGCAGAAATACCTGCAAGGTACCTTCCCCATCCACCACGCTCACACTCACCTGCTCCCCCCTCTGCTGGCAGCTCTCCACAGCCACGGCAGCGGTGCGGTTAGCCAGCTCCAGCGGTAGGCGCTGCAATTGCACCAGGTTCGCGGCCGCGCTGAACTGGGGGATGCCCAGCAGCAACATGGCCGCCAACACAATGGAGAGGATCAGGGAGTGCATCAGGGCCGAGCTGGCGCTCAGGGGTTTTTGAGCAGGGCTAGCAGCTGGGGCGAGGCGAAGACATCCCGGTAGAAGGTGAGCTGCTCGCTCTTGAAGTAGCAGCCTCCTGCATGGCCACGGCGCACCCAGCAGACCGTGCCCTTGGCAATCGCTTCACCACTGGCGTCGTCGAGGCAGTGCCATTCGAAGTGCACAAACTCGCCCCAAAACATCACGATCGGCCAACACATCGTCACGCCGGGCTGGGCAATTAGGGCCCACCAGTGCTGTTCACGCTCGGTTTGCTGGTCTAGACCATAAAAAGGGCCGTCCTGGCAGAAATAGACCAGATCCTGGCGGTATTCACCACGCAGCAAATCACCACGGGCCCGGCGCAGGGCTTCGCAGTGGGTGGGCCACCAGGCCTTATTTTCCGCCTCGATCTGCTCGCGGCTAAAGCTGCCATCGATCTCGGGCAGGCTGGGCTGCTTGAGGGCGATGAAATCCTCTGCCTGCTTGATCAGGCTCTCACCCTGCTGGGTGCTAACTAGGCCGGGCCTGGAGAAGTCTGCGGACAACTCCTGGTAGTAGTTCTTAGCCATTGATAAAGGGATCGGAATGGTCGTCAGGGGGGCAGAAGCCCCAGTCGATGCTTGAGGAAGCGTGCACCCTCGAGCACGATCGTTTCCGAATCAGCACCGAAGGAGCGCCAACTGCGCGTGCGCCGTGCAATCACAGGGTGGCTGGGATCGAAGGTTTCAATGCTTACCAGCATGGTGGCCGGAAAGGTGGCTAACCAGCTCAGCAACTCGGGCCAATCAAGGTGGCATTGGCCTAGGGGTCCACGGTTGGCACCACAGAGATGCACGTGGGTGGTGCCGGCTCGATGGCTGGCCAGATCTTGATAAAGGTGGCCCTGCTCCATGTTGGCGTGAAAAATGTCGACCAGGATCCCAACGTGGGCAAGATCGACGGCGCGGCAAACCTCTGACACCTGCTCGAAGGTGTTAAGCAAGCTGCTCTGATAGCGATTGAGGGGCTCAATACTGAAGGGAATCCCGGCCTGGGCCAGGTCGTGGCGCAGCTCCAGATAGCTATCAATTAACCGATGGCGATCATCGGCGGAGGAGGGCTCCGCCGCGGGGCTGGAAAGATCCCCGTGGATCGGGCCGGAGAGCTTCAAAGCTCCGCAGGCCTGGGCAAACTCCAAAAGACGCCGCACGTGGTCCTGGGCGCCACGGCGAATGGCCCCATCGGCACTGGCCAGACTGAGACCCCTGGGTAAACCTGAACAGAGCGTCACCGGCAGACCGTGCTCAGCGGAAAGGCGACTAACCAGCGCAGGCGTCAGACCGGCCAGGTCGTAACTGGCAAGTTCCACAAAGTCGACAGAGGAACCCGCCAACCTGGGCATCAGCGATTGGAGCTCGCCATCGGTAATACCTGGCGACCAGGCAAAGGTGTGGGCTCCGATCAGCACCATGGGATCGAGGTGGAGGGTTAGCCCTTGCGGGACACGGTTTTAATCAATTCAGCAACGGCCTCGGGCGCCTCCTCTGGCAGATAGTGGCCGCAACCGGGCAACACACCGCCGCTAACGGCGGGATCGCAGGCCTGCAGAGAACGGAGAAAATTATCTGCGGTGGCCTTTTCACCCCCGTAAACCACCAGCGGACGTTCGAATCGATGCTCACGGTGGGCCTCGGCGAAGGCCCGATTAGCTTCAACGGCGCGGTAAAAGTTGAAGCCGGCGGTCATCGCTCCGGGGCGGCTGTAGGCCTGCACATAGTGGGAAACTGCCTCAACTGTCATGGCACCGGCCACCGCTGATTTGGTGCGGAAATACCAACCCAAATATTCGGCCTCGCGGCCAGCGGTAAGCAGCTCGGGCATCTCGGCCATGGCGTGGAAGTGGAACTGCCAGGTGCGCGAGCCAGGCCTGGGCATGTAGGCCTCCGTTGGGGCCAGGCCAATCAGGGCCGCATCCAACAACAAGCTGCTGGTGAGCCGATGGGGATGGAGCACCGACAGGGCATAGGCCACCCAGGCCCCCACATCGTGGCCAACCAGAGTTAAAGAATCGATCTGCCTGTAGCTGAGGTAGGCCTCGACCTCAGCGGCCACCGCCTCAATGCTGAAGTTGCTCTCCAGGGCAAGGCTCGTCTCACCCTGGCCCTTCAGATCAAGGGCAATCACGCGATAGTCAGCACTGAGCAGGGGCATGACCCGGCGCCAAGCGAAGCAGGTCTGGGGCCAGCCGGCCAGTAGCAACAGCACGGGGCCTTCGCCGTCCTCCACGGAATGGAAGCGCAGCTCTCCCACCTGGTCGTAGCGATGCTGGGCTGTGGCAGGAAAACTCTCAGCAGCCATCGTTGCGGGCCCTCAGCGAAATCATTCGCATTGTGATGGCAAGTTGCACTTCCTGCAGCAGAGCCCTACAAAAGAATGAAATTCTCCAATGGGTATTCGTGCAAAAGCAACCGAGCCAAAGGTTCCATTGGAGGGCCTTGGCAACCAGACTGCTGGCACTGGCAGTGGTGCTGGTAATGGGCCTGTGGGGGGTGCAGCCAAGCCTGGCCGCCAGCAACGAACAGGTAAGGGTGGTCGGCAGGCTGCCAATGCAGCTTAGCACCACTGAAAGGCAGGAATTTGAACACCAAACCATGGACCTGGCCAAAATCACCCGGGCCGAGGATGGGGTAATCCAGTACTCCTGTAATGCCGACATTGAGAAGCCCGGCACCTACGTGTTCGATGAGATCTGGCCGAGCGAACAGGCCCTTAACGACCATCTCAACACAGACCATTTCAAACAGTGGTGGGCCTGGGTTGAACCCCACCTAAATGGAGATCTGGTAATCAACATCGCCGATACAAGACAATTCCATAGCGTCTCCTAAAGATTGCTAACTCCATGAATGATCCGCAGACTTTCCTGGCCACCAAGGAGGTGGATTTTAGGCAAGAATTCATCTACTTCATTATCGTTGATCGCTTCTTCGATGGCAGCGCCGACAATGAGGAACGCAAGGGGTTTGGGATCGGGGGGAACGGGCGGGGCTACTCGACAAAACCTGGATGGAATGGGGTAAGTACTGGGGCGGCAATCTACAGGGAATCATCGACAAAGTTGAATACCTCAAGGCCCTAGGAGTAACCGCCGTATGGCTTTCACCGCTATTTGAGCAGGTGGATGACATGCAGTTCAACCGAGCACCAATGCACGGCTATTGGGCACGCGACTTCAAACGGATCAACCCACGCTTCCTTCCCCAGGGGGAGTCGGCCAGCCTGGGAAGCTCAGAGACCCTGAAAAGACTGGTGGAAACCCTCCATGACTCAGGCATCAAATTGATATTAGACGTGGTCTGCAACCACAGCTCACCAGACATAAATGGGAGCAAGGGAATTGTGCTTGATGATGGAAAACCATTTGCCAACTTCCACAGCGACGAGGCAAACCTATATCACCACAACCCAGAAATCACAGACTGGCAAGATGAATACCAACTGATCAACCATGAAATGTGTGGCCTAGCCACATTCAACGAAAATAATATCAACTTCAGAAATTACATCAAAGATGCCATCAAAGCCTGGATAGACATTGGGGTTGATGCCCTTCGGGTGGACACCCTCAAGCATATGCCCTTATGGTTTTGGCAGGAATTCACAATAGACATCAAACGCCACAAACCTGAAATATTCCTATTTGGAGAATACGGGTTTAGCAAACCCTGGGATCAACGATCAGTTGCATACGCCAATCACAGCGGCATGTCAATCTTGGACTTTGGCCTCTGTGATGCCATTCGCTTTGCCTTTTCAAACCAGCAACCGGGAGGGTTTAAACTGATAGAGAAGGTATTGGCCATGGATGAGGTCTACAAACGTGCCAACGAATTGGTGACGTTCATAGACAACCACGACATGCCTCGATTTCTATCCATTGTAAGCGACTCCAAAAAACTTGACCTGGCATTGGTGTTACTAATGACACTACGCGGAGTGCCATGCCTTTTCTATGGAACAGAACAATACCTCCACAACAACACTGACGGAGGGGAGGATCCCTACAACCGACCGATGATGGAATGCTGGGATCAGAACAGCCGTCCATACCAATTAATCAGCAGGCTTGTTCAGCTACGCCGTACAAACCAGTCCCTAACAATGGGAAACCACCAGCAGCGATATGTGGACCAAAGTCTCTATGCCTTCAGCCGCCACTATCGCGACAGCCATGTGCTCGTAATATTAAACCAAGGATCAGCCACCCAAATTAGCCTGAACGAAACTGGCCTGCCAAATGGTTTACATACCTGCAAGCTCACTGGAGAGGTGCTAGAGCAAAAAAATGGCCTCATCAACAACGTGGCCATGCCAGAGTATTCCGCAAGGGTGTTCAGTGTGGAGGGCCTAAGGGTGCAGGGCCAGGTGGTAGGGGTATTTCAGTTAAACGGATACCACAGCCAGCCTGGTCAACGGATCGCAATCACAGGCAGTTGTCCCGAGCTGGGCGAATGGGACCACAGCCTGAGTTACGGCATGGAGTATGTAAACAGCAACACATGGATTGCGGAAGTTGCCTTCAACGCCTCTGCCGGGGTCTCGATCGCGTTTAAATTTGTGGTAATGAATCAAAACAGAGCTGAAGTTATAGAAAATATTGTGAGCCGAAATCAATTATTACCCAACCAAGGCCGAATAAAGCTGGATTGCATCTGGAATGACGATTAAACCAAGCGCAAACCCTCAATAGGCCTAAAACAATACGAACTCTTACAAAATTGGGCAGCGTTGCGCTGTCTAAATATCATGGAAAAATATCGATCATCACAAACTTGAAATCCATTTCTCAGAAATTAAGGAAGCTGCCTGGGCCAAGGCAAGTTGCAATGGTGGCAATTGCATTAGTAGCAGCCACGGTCTTATTTGGTCAGGCACCCGTGCTAGCGCAATTCAGGGAACTATTCACGCCAATTCCTCAAACGGCGGTACTCAAACGGGGTGCCACTGAAAGAGTCGACCACGACTTTACCAGTTCGGGCGGAGTGAAATTAAAGATGCCGCGATTTCTCAAGAATCCCAGGCAATTCACCACAGCTGGAGGTGATGTCTTGGTGATGCTTAGAACGCCTGGGGATACCTGCGGCCTATACGAACTCAGCGAAACCATTGCACCCAATGATGCGGGGCCACCGCCCCACTTCCATTTCGCATCCTCCGAGTGGTTCCTTCCTACAGAGCCATCCACATTTCGAATCTACGGCACCCAGGAGGCAAACCCCCTCACTCCCGGTCAACTCCCCGGTGTCAACGCTCCAACGCCCAAGATGGGTTCCCTGGTGATCGGCAAGGGCGAACTGGTGTATTCACCGAAAGGAACAGTGCATTTCTGGCACAACGAAAGCCCCAATAGGGAAGACATACGCGGCTTTTACAACATCTGGAACCCAGCAAACGGCGTAAACGACTGGTTCGCGGGGGTAAGTGATGTGAACGGCAGCACCGCCGTTCTTCCCCTGCCGGCCCCCCAGGCCACCACACTCCAAACAGCCCTCTGGGGTGTACCCCACGACCCAACCGGTACCTTTGTGGGCCGAAGCGACTACCGCAACATTCGTGGCCCTGTAGCCAGCGATGGGAACCATCTTCAAGAGCTGCAGGAGCTATTCGATCGTGGAGAAGCCTGCTACCCGAAGAGCGGTCCTACAAACACTAAGAAGGTCTAAAGATGGCCAAACACAATGATCTACTGGTACTAGCAGCGAGCTGCGAAAAAATCTAGAGCTGACCCATCACTTTTCAGACGCTGACACCGAGCAAGGTAAGCGAGTAAACGTAATTGATCTCCCCCTACATCCGCCGCCACTTTTCACGCCAAGAAGCCAGCAGCTGGGTTAGCAAGCGGGTGTCATTACACTGCAGGAGCGAATGCTGGCGTCATCACACTGGCTAATTTGCGCGCCAGAGTATAACTGTTCAATCCCACCGGTGTTCACCAGTGCCATCGCCTGGCTTTCGACCCAGGGAGAGGATTTTCGTGCCCTATTCAATGGCCAACCAGTTGCAATTACCAGCCATTCCGGTAGCGGCGGCATTGAATGCCTTTCAGCCCTGCGCATTCAATTGGCCCATCTAGGTGCCCATGTGGCAGGCCGCCAAATGGTATTGCGTGGCGATCAAACTACGAAGCGGGAAAGCATCGAAGCCCTACTAAATACCCTATTTCAAATGCAGCCTGCCTCGCGAAGTGGTAATTATCCAGACCATGCTGCAAATTCAGACTGTTATTGGCTTCCGAACCTATTTAATTTTCATTACCAGCATTGTGAGATCATCGAACTGCTCAGCGTCAGCACGATGCTGGCTAACTGTCTCTGTCATTTGATCCAACAAAGATTTGGCTGTCGTTTCTTTTGGATCAACATTGGCTAGCACGCCCTTAACGCCTTCTAGGCCAAATGATTTATCAGAGGGTGATCTTGAATCCACAAGTCCATCGGTATAGGTAAAGAGAAGCTGGCCGGGCTGCAAATCCGTTGTATTCACTTCGTATTTTGCTCCATCAAAAATACCAATGGCTGGCCCCGTGGTTTTCAATTCATCCAATACGCCTAGTTCTCTGACAATAATTGGCGACTCGTGCCCGGCGCAAACATAGCTCAATTGATTTTTGCTCTTCTCAAAGGCTCCCAAAAAGAGTGTGGCAAACATAGATGATCCAGCATGATTAGTGGCCATATAATTATTAACTTGGGTAATCGCATCATCTAAGGATCTTTCCAATCCCTGATAAGCCAACTCCTTATCTTCATCTAACAATGAATACCTGATCAGGCTTCGAAAAACCGACATGAACAAGGCTGAGGCAATGCCTTTGTCACAGACATCAGCGATTACTACGTATGTAATGTCTCCTGAATCAACAGCATCGTACCAATCGGCACCAATATCGTAGGCAGGATCAAAATCAGCGGCTAGCTCAACATGCTCGGAGCTCGGGAGATCTTCGATAACAAAACTCTTTTGAATATTAGTTGCCGTTTGTATTTGCTGATCAGTAACAGCATGTTCTAGCTGACTAGTCAACAATCTCCTAAGATTATAGCCTGTCTGATTAATATCTTCAAATAGCTTTCCTATTTCATCCTTTCGAATTGTGGCAATTCTAGCCTCAAAATTTCCAGAGCTAAATTCTTTTATTGTTGATGCGGCCAGCTGGATCGGTTCTGCGGCTTTTCTGCAAACCAAGGCAATTACTATTGTTGCTCCTAGGAGGGTAATTAATTGATAGGCTAGCTGCTCCATAATCTGATGCCTAACCGTTGCATAGCTAGATTCCTTATCAGTGATTGCAACCATACTCCACTGACTATCAATTTTCTTTGAATACACAAAGTAATCTCTACCTTCAGATTCCGTCTCCCCAAAATTGCCCCTGACACCTGCATGCAATGCGACTTTCACAAAAGGACCCCATGGGCCTTTCGAGATTTCCGCAGGAGTCTGTAGCGATACTTTGTCATTAACTGATGATTCAGGGAAAATAACATATCCGTCCCGACTAACCATCATGACCTCTAATCCCGTAAAGTCATTATTTTGCAAAGATATAGGTGTATTCCAATGCGCATCTAGTGCACCACTATCTTTGCCATCAGAATCCATAATTTTTACGATTTGATTAAAAACAAGTCCAAGACCGGAATCCTTAGGGGTATCGCTGAGGCCTATGGCAATACTCAAAACTCCGGAGGGAATAGACGAACTTGTGGAGACAGAACTAACCCCTGGTGCATAAACTGGAACACTTTCCACATAACAAGGCTGTCCAATAATGCAGTTCTGGTAGATTCCATAAGCAGGCTCCCCCTGCCTTGATTTAAGGAAATATGACCTGGAAAATGCGTACTTTCTCGTGACAGGTTTTGTTACATTAGTGCCAACAAGCAGGTCGCCATCTCTGCTCCAGAGCCGCCAAGATCTATAGGGAAAAAGAATATTTAATCGGTCAAAAATTTGCTCGGTTTCATCCTGATCAAGCTTTCTAATTGGCGGCGCAAATGAAAGTATCTCAAGTAGCTGCTTTGTGCTTTCCCTCCACTTTGTGATCCCAAAATATACGAAAGAGCCTTGCTCAACAAGCAGTTTCTGGGTTTCTAGTGTCGCCTTTTTTGTATAGTGAATATCTGTGGCAATATTGATCGGAATTAAAATTACTGCCAAGCCCGCCCAGATGCTTACTATCAGCTGGCTACGCAGAGATTTTGGACCGGCAAGGGTTCTAGCCCTAATTTTATTAAGATCTAAATTCTTAATGATTGGCTTATCGGTTACCCAGCTTGTATCTGATCGCTGGGGGCGTTGATTGATAGGGGCCATGGGGGTAAGCGCTTTGGCGAGTGGGCAATCTGAATTTCGCTTGCTCCTCAATTTGCATCATAATCGGGTTCGCTTATTTTTGCAATAATCATTCTCAACCGTTGCGGGGAGGCGCGGCAAAGGTCTTGGGGAACCGGGGCCAGGAGGTGAGAATGCTGAAGGTTGAATCTGGAATTGACAAACGAAATAGGATATTAGTATACTGGCATTAGAATTAGGCTAAATATGAATTTCACTTTCTGCACTTTGGAGTATGAACAAGAAGTAGACGGTCGCTGGATCGCCGAGGCACCGAAACTACCTGGAGTTCTTGCGTACGAGAGTACCTCTGGTGATGCAATTTCAAAAGCGGAAGTCTTAGCCCTTAGTGTTATCGCTGATCGGCTCGAGTATGGCGAATCCAAGCAAGTCAGTATCCAGTTTTAACTACCACTCTCCGCATGAGTAATTGGATGGAAAGTTTAACGCCCGCCAAGCTCACACAAGACCCTAGAACATGCAGAGTATTCAGACTACGTTTTTGCATTCCACGTCGGAGACGAACAGACACTCGACGTAGGCCAGGCCAGAACCGGTCTGCAGGGATGGCATGAATGGACGGATGTAAAAACAGGCCTACGGCCCGAAGCCATTATCAGCGAAACAGGGGGCTAAAGGCGCCTTAGGAGGAATAAGCCCACCTCCAGCTAGAGACAGCTAGAAACTTTCCCTTGAGAGAAAAATTCAGCCGAACTAAGTTGACCATGGGGTTGATTAATCGGTTGACTTAAAGGCCCAAACAACCTCCCAAATCAATTGCAGCGCAGTCGTTCTCATTATGAGAGTAATTGTAAAGCGAAGGCCATCGGTTCAAATCCGTTAGCTGGCTTTTTGGCCCAGATCGGTTGCAGCCCTGTGATGGCAGGGGTTTGGGGGATTCTGGGCAGGGCGCAAGGGCGCTGAGGGTTGATTTTGGGGTTGATTAATTGGGGGGGGCGATTGGCTGGAAGGCTGAATGTTCATGCCTGAGACTTAGTGACCTGTCCAACTTTTGAGGACAATCCCCCTCTGACGGCGTTCAACGCAGATCAAAAAGCAGCAGATCGGCTCCGCCAGTCCCTGCAGTGAAGGTCTGAAATTGACCAGCGTTAAAGCCCAGACCATCCCCCTGCTGCAGAGCATGGTGATCGGCCGTGCCAGCACCATCAATCAGCTGGATCCAGCCCTGATTGCCGCTCTCGATCGCCAGACTGAGCGTCTCGCCTGCATCGGGTTGGGCCCGCCAGAGCCGCACGGGGCGGTTGATGGCCATGGCGCCCTTGGCCTGGCCGGGATCCAGCAGGGGCGTCCAGCCGTTGCCAATGACGAAGAGCTTCTGCCCATAGGCCGGGGCGATACCGGCGCTGCTGGGCTCGATCCAGATCTGCAGCAGCCGGCAGGGCTGGTCACCCTCGTTTACCTCGCTATGCACCACGCCAGTACCGGCACTCATCCGCTGCACTTCCCCGGCCCGCAGCACCTCGGCATGGCCCATCGAATCGCGGTGGTTTAGCTGGCCCTCCACCATCACCGTGACGATCTCCATGTCGCGGTGGGGATGCATGCCGAAGCCTCTGCCGGCGGCGATGGTGTCGTCGTTGATCACCCGCAGGGGGCCATAGCCAATCCAGGCCGGGTCGTAGTGGGAGGAGAATGAAAAGCTGTGCCAGCTGTCGAGCCAATCGAGCTGGCTGTGGAAGCGCTCGGCGGCCGGGCGGAACACCAGATCGGATGCGGTGGTGGTCATGGCTGGGGGGTGCACGCACAGGAGATCTTCACCCTTTGGGAGAGAGCGTGTCTAAGCACTAAATGAAGTTGGTCAATTGACCAACTAGCTGGAGACGCTGCGCGCCTCGTAATTCAATCCAACAATGTCCACCAAAACCAAACCGGGGAATCGGCTACATATCTAACTAATCACCTTGAGCACGTTGATTCGCTTGGTGGAAATCCAACGCGCCACTGCGTCGGTGTCAGCCTTGCTGGGCAGGCAGATGCAGCCCGTGCCCGGTAGGCATGTATGGATGCCAAGGGCAGAGCGGCTGGTCGCGAATCGGGGCTTAAGGGCAATCCACCAGCTACCGCCCCAGGCCTCAGGCCTGTCGATGCCGTAAACACCCATGGGCAGAGGTGCACCATTCCCAGGGCTCCAGCGTCGATCAACACGTTGTGCTTTCAACGTTCCACTGGCTGCGGGCCAGCTGGCAACCGTTAGCGGCCCCTGGCGCACCTGCAGCCGCCAGCGTTGATCGCCGCTAGCAAAGTTGCCGTTCACCCTTTCAAACACCAGTTCGTGGGCTGGTGCACCCCATCCGGCCGGGCTAACCAACAACAGGGCAGCTGCGACCAAAAGGGATTGCATCGAAGCCTTCCTCAGCGTTCTGCACACCAATCTTGCCGGCAGGCGCTGGCGTGAGTCCAGACCCCTCTGAGCCAGAGCCCTTAAAAACCGATCGATTGCCCTCGGGTTGATTAGCGCGGGGGGAGAAGCGTGCGTTACCCCCCCCTGCTGCTATCCCTGGCTGAATCTCCAGGAGCTGCTGCAAGCCACTCACTCTCTTCACGTAGTAATGAATCCCCCAAATCCCATATACCCCATAGACAAAAACCACCCGGGCAACTCAAACAGGGTTTCTTTGCTGGCAGAGGGGGATAACAACGGCAGATCAGCTCTGGCAGAACGGTGCTGGCCCACGACGACATGAAGGCGCGCGTAAACCGTCACCCGGACGCGGCCTCCACCAGATCCGCCGCCGCCACTACGCCCCCAGCTGCCTGATTCTCCGCCTGCAGCCGCCGGGCCTGCTCCCGATAACTTGGATTGCCGAGCATCTCCGCCACCTTCGCCCGCAGGGCCTCCACACCAAGCTTCTGCACTGGCAACACTTGGCCTGCCCCACTGGCGGCCAGGCGGGCGGCAATGCCGGGCTGCTCGTTGGTGATGGGGATCGCCAGCACCGGAACGCCAGAGCCAAGGGCCGTCAGGGTGGTGTTGAGGCCCGCGTGGGTGATTACGAGGTTGGCCCGTTCGATCAGCCGTTGATGGGGCGCATAGGCCACCACCAGAGGGTTGCCGGGGAGCTGCAACGGTTGGCTCCTGGGATTGCCCAGGGAGATCACCAGCTGGGCCTCCAGGGGGGCGCAGGCTGCCGCGATCTGCGCAAAGATCTCCGGCAGTCCATTTTGCAGCGTCCCCAGGGAGGCATAGATCAGGGAGCGTCCGTCCAGCCGCTCCCAGGGGAAGGGCACGGCATCCCGCAACAGGGGTTCGCGGCCGGAGGGATCCGCCAACCGTCCCACGTAGTGAAAGTGGGGAGCCAGTTTCTCCCTCGGGAAATCAAAGGCCTGGGGCAACTGGGCCAGCTGCAGCAGAGGGGAAGCCGCCTCTTCTCGTCGCCGGTGCGGCACCAGCCCCAGCGCCTTGCGCTGTTCCTGCAGATCACGCCACAGGGGCTCCGTGAGTCGATCCAGCAGCGCGTTACCCAGTTGGTTGCGCCAGCGCGCCCAGGGCCGACGGCTTGGCCGCCAGCCCGTGAAGTAAGGCGGCACTGCGGCCTCACGATTTACCGGCAGGGCATTGCAAATGGTGAAAAACCGCAGGCCCAGCATCTCGGCCACCGTGCCGGCCGCCGGACTCAGCTGATCCACCAGCAGCAAATCGATGCCCGCCGTCGTGAGCGCCTGGGGCAGCTCGTTCAGGAGCATGACCTGCTCCCTGCCGAAGAAATCAACGGAGAAGTTCAGCCCCTCCAGCCCATTCAGCTTCCCCAGGGTGGCGAAGGCCTTCTCCACGGCCCCGGGCGGAAAGGGGGTCGACCCGATCGTCATCACCTCCAGCGGAATGTCCGCCAGCTGGCGGGCACCATCCGCCACAGTGAACACCACCACATCGTGGCCCCGCCGCTGCAGCTCCATCCCCAGCGCCACCATCGGGTTGAGATGGCCGATGGCCGGGGGCGACACGAGGCCGTAGCGGTGGGTCATGGGCTGGGTGTAACGGGGCTCTCCTGCGCATCATCCTCTCTGAAATGGCGCTGGCATCAGCCCAAACTGCCAAGACCGCAACCTGTTAGCAGTTGACATCGACATGAACCCCAAAAACTGAACCGGCCCTTATGGGAGATTGCTTACTGGTCAGATTTGGCCAGGGTAAGCCTCATAATATGAAAGCCCCCAACCACTAGGGTTAGTCATCTGGCAGATTAATAAGTTGATTAACAGGCTCAAAAAATTGCCAAGATCACCTGAAATGCAGTCAATGTCATCATCAAAATCATTGTAAAGCGAAGGCCACCGGTTCAAATCCGTTAGCCGGCTTTTTTACACAGATTGGTTGCAGAGCTCTGCTGCAGGGGATTTGGGGTGTTGGAGGCTGGGTTCGGGAGCGCAGCGGGTTGACGAAGGAATTGATTAAGGCCGGGGAGGGGCTAAATGCGACACGAGCCTCCTCCAGGCACCCTGGCCGAGGCTCAGGTGCTGCTTCGTAAACACAAACTCCCATTGCGCATGAAACAGGGAGTAAAGAAGGTCACGTAATCCTGGCTGGAATCGAAAAATAAATCAGATCTGGCTTACCTCTTTCTACGCTTAACACCTCCACTACTGGAGAAGCAAGGCTACAAATTCCTTAGCGAGTGTCCTAGGCTACATAGGCAAGAGACAGGCCGGCCTAAAATTGATGAACAATACGCATATATTACTTCTAGGTTGATGAGCGCAAAGCAGTTGCCATATTTGATTGTATATGGGGTAGTCATTCTTTCTCTATCTCACTTACTTGATTTTCCCATTGCCGGCATCTTTAGGCCAGAACATCAAAGCCAATCTGATCTCTTCAAGCTTTTTCGATGCTGGGGATTCCTTGGTACCTGGGTTCTCATAACCATTTCGGCTCAGCTCCTATCGCAGCCAACTAGCTCGAAACCACTAACGGGCTGGAAACGCTATCTCAATCAAGAAGCCTGGATGTTAATAGCAGCACCAATGATTTCTGGCAGCATCGCTGAAATTATAAAGCTGATTGTGCGAAGGATAAGGCCGCATGGAGATCCTTCCTATATCTTTAGAAGCTGGCTTGATCGTCCCTTTTCAACATCAGGAATTGGATTCCCAAGTTCCCATACAGCAGTAGCTTTCGCAGGTAGCACTATTATTATTTATCTTTATCCTAGGCTTAAACTGCCAGCTATCATCATGGCAGCAGGCTGTCTTGTTACACGTGTGGTAAGTGGAGCCCACTATTTTAGCGATGGTATAGGAGGTGCACTAGTTGGCATCTCAGCAGGATTTCTCTGCATCTGGCTCAGCTCATTTAAAAAAACTTGGCAATAGTGTAAGAAGCCGTTAAATTTCCTCATGGGCCATGCCCATCGCCCCATGCGAAGTAGAATACAGAACTGATAGCAATTGCACTTCCGCGCGGTAAGTAGCAACAACTATTAACTGATTAAAGCCCGATATCGGCCTTTGTCCTGAGATTGCAACATTGAACCATCACGGCAAATACCCTCTAGAGTTCAGGGAATCAAAAATCGTATTTCATTCAAATGCAGCCTTCCCAGCATCTTTCACTATCCCTTGCCTTGGTCGTTTCAGGAGTAGCACTCACCCCGCTCGTAGCGCTGGCCAAGCCCCAGTACGGCTACTCCGGCGATGTCGCTCCGGAAAAATGGGGGCAACTGAGCCCGAAATACGCCGCCTGCTCCGATGGCTCTGAGCAAGCCCCCGTAAACATCGTGTCGAAAACGACGGTGAAGCAAACCACCGCCACCGCCCTTCGCCCCGAATACCCAGCTACCAGTGGCGACGTGGTTAACACCGGCACCACGATCCAAGTGAACACCTCCGGGAATCTAAAGATCGGCACTACCCCCTACAAGCTGCTGCAATACCACTTCCATACCCCCAGTGAAGAGGCCATAAACGGCATTCACTACGCCGCCAACGTGCACCTGGTTCACCAAAATGCCAAGGGCCAACTGGCAGTGATTGGCGTGAACTTCAAAAAAGGCGCCCCCAATCCCTATCTCGCCTCCTTCTGGAACAAACTTCCCGCAAAGAAAGGTGGCAGCGTCAGCGTGAATCTGCCTTCCCTGAAGGAGCTTCTCCCTGCCTCACTGGAGTACTACACCTTTGCCGGGTCACTAACCACACCGCCTTGTAGCGAAGGCGTGCGCTTCTACATCCTCAAACAACCCGTGACCATCTCAGCAGAGCAATTAGCCACATTCCAAAAACTCTACCCAATGAATGCCCGGCCGCTCCAAAAGCTCAATGGGCGTGTGATTAAGTCTAGTAATTAGGCCAATAATTTAGGGCTGGAATAATTTAGGGCTGGAATAATTGAGAGTCTGCGGCTACAGGCATTTGGGCCTCTAGCCATCGGCTCAAATCCGTTATTAAGTTCCAGCCCCTTCAACAATGACCGACACCCAAGCCTGGCTGGCACTGTTCCTCGCAATCGCAGCAGAAATTACGGGCACGGCACTGCTAAAGCTTTCCGATGGCCTAACTCGACCTTGGCCAACAGCACTATTATTGGCAGCCTATGGCTGTGCCATTGCTCTTGTCGCAAGGGTGGTGACCGTGATTCCCCTTGGAATTACCTACGCATTGTGGAGCGGAATCGGCACCCTTGCCATTGTGCTAATCGGGGCTTTGGCCTATCGCCAAGTGCCAAACGGCAGCCAATTAATTGGCGTAGCCCTGATTGTTGCAGGAGTTGTAATTGTAAATCTAGGCGGCAAGGCCCACAGCTAAATAATCTCTTTCCCCATGCCCACCACGCAGGCGTTCAACACTCCCATGGGCACCACACCGATGGAAATGATTCCCAAAGGGGCAATGCCAACGGCAATCAGCTTGGGTTTTTCATCGCAGGCGCCCATGTTTTCCCTTAGTGACCTCTGCTTCCGCCTTGGTGGCATGCCTGAGAGGTGGCGGACGGCGATCAGAACGTAACCCAACTCTCCAGCCAGACGCTTCTAACAAAGTGTTGATATCGCCAGATCGTCACATGTGTTCGCTGCTTAACGCGGCGAAACCGTTATTGCCGCAGGGGTTTAGGGGAATGGAGGCGTCAGAATGGGCAGCTGAGCCCCTACAGATCCTGAGCTAGGGACACCCCGGAGCGCTGCCGCCAAAGTTATGGATCACGCCCACAGTGCAGCACCGCCAGCACAACGAAGGATCCCTGCTCAGGAACAGGCAGGTAGATGACGCCATAGGGGAAGCGGCGCAACAGGGCACGCCGCGTTCCGCGGTAGCTGGAGGGATAGGCCTCGGGGTTAGTGCGGATGCGCTGAAAGAGCAGCCTTACCTCGGCTAGAAACAAGCGACCCAGCCCAAGTTCCTGGGCTTCGTACCAGCGGGCCGCAGCTTCAAGATCATCACGGGCTGCTACACGAAGCCGCAAAACCATTGTCAGAGCGACCGGTCGATGGCATCAAGTGCCGCATCGGCATCGAGACCTGGATCCCCATCTGCCAGGAAAGCTTCAAGCCGTTGATCGATCAGCTGTCGATCACCATCAGTGAGCTCAGGGCCGCTCTGCTCAGCAGCGATCGAGTCCCACAGGGTCTGGACCAGCTCGAGCCGTTCCTCCAGTGGCAGTGTCAACAGGTCGTTCACCACAGGCAGTGCCGGCTGAACCGTTGGGCTTGGTAACTCAGTCGTAGCGGGGACATTTGGCCATTCCTCCAGAGGTGATGGTGCCTAGCGCAGGCCAGGATGAAGGGCACTACTGCTCAGAGCGCCTCTCCATGTCAGCCGCCCTCACCCCGCCCTTCGATCAAGACAGCCTGCGGCAGCTGTTCACCAAGCCCTACGGAACGCCACCGCCCACCGCCGAGCAGTGGCGACAGGTGTATGCCGAGAACGTGCACTTTGAAGACCCCACCCAGACCAGGGATGGCGTCGATGCTTACATCCTTGCCCAGCAGGGCCTGGTGCAACGCTGCGATGACGTGTTCCTTGAAGCCGATGCGGTAGCGATCGACGGCGATACGGCCTTCGTGGAATGGCGCATGGGCCTGAAGATCAAAGGGATCGAATTCATCTACCCAGGCACCAGCCGCCTACGCATCGGTGCCGACGGCCGCATCGTTGACCACCGCGACTACTTCGATTTCGTGGGTCCCACCTTTGCGCCGGTGCCATTGGTGGGCAGCTTCGTGCGCTGGCTATACAAGCGCTTTGTGAGCTGATGCGCTGGTTGCGGGGTCTAACCCAACCATTAGCGCCTTCCGTTGACAATCACCGAATTGCCAGAACCAGCGGCGGAACCGGGCAGTGCCGGCACCACCGAGGTCTGGCCATCCCACTTGTCGAGGAAGAGCTTGTAGAGCACCTGGTCATCAAGGCTTGTATTTAGGGTCTCGTAGCGCTTGGCCTCCTGTTCGGCGATTAGCACCTCGGTTTGGGCCCGTAGGAGCTGTTGCTCGGCGATCTGTTTCTGTTCAATCGCGGCGCGATATTCCTCAGCAATCTGCAGGCCAGTTAGGTCAAGGCCCTGCACCGTCACATAGTCGAATTTACGCAATTCCTCTGCCACCTTCTCCTGCACGAGCTCGGAAATGGAGTTCCATTCTGTGGCGATTGTCACCAGTTCGTACTGCGAAAAAACGGATTTGAGCGCCTTGAGCAGCGACGGCTGAATCACCCGGGGGTAGATCTGTTGATCGTCGGTGGCGATCGTTTCGTAGATGCGCCCGGCTTCTGCCGGTTTCATCGCATACTTCACCGTTGCCGTGGCCTGGATCACCTGCAGGTCTTTGGTCAGGGTGGAAAACTGCTCGGGTCGCACCTGGGTGCGCACATCAAACAACGAGGTGTTCTGCACCAAGGGGGCCTTGATATTGGCGCCAGGATTGCGGGGCAGACCGGTCACCTTGCCGAGCGTAGTTACCACGGCAACGTTGCCGGCCGGAACAATGAAGACTGTCTGGCTCAGCAGAATCGCAAGCCCCAGCACCACGGCGATGATCAGGATGAAGGCCGATCCCGGACCCTCAGGGCTTGCTGCGGAGCGAAGGGGCGACTGCATTGATAGGGCAGGTTTAATGGCCAAGCCTAGGAACAACCATTTGCGCCCACGCGCACCCGCATGCGCGCGGGCCTCGGCTTCTCCAGCCCTCAAGGTCAAAGTGCAGGAGCTGCTGAACCTGCTGGCCGAAGACCCCTACCACCAGCCACCGCCCCACGAGGCCCTAACCCTCCAGCAGGCTGCGGAGCATCCAGGCGGTCTTTTCGTGGATCTGCAACCGCTGGGTCAGCAGGTCAGCCGTTGGTTGGTCGTCAGCTGCATTGACCAGCTCAAACAGGCTGCGGGCCGTGCGGGCCACCGCTTCATGGCCCATCACCAGCTCATGCACCATCGCCATCGCAGCCGGCACACCCTCGGTTTCCTTGATAGAAGCAAGCTGGGCAAAGGTGGCTCCGCCGTAGGGGGCGCTGCAGCCCAGGGCACGAATCCTTTCGGCGATCACATCCAGGGCAGTCCACAGCTCCGTGTACTGATCCATGAACATCAGGTGCAGGGTGTTGAACATTGGCCCGGTGACGTTCCAGTGGAAGCCATGGGTTTTGCCATAGAGCACGTAGCTATCGGCCAGCAGACGCCCTAAACCTGCGGCAATGGCCTGGCGTTGCTCGGCGGGAATGCCGATGTCGATTGGGGGCATGTTGATTGGGGCCGTACTGATCCCGGCTGCAGGGTTTGTCATGGCGACAGGAGCTGGGGGTTTAGGTGGGTTTCGAAAACCCTATTGCCTGGGGAGCTGGTTGTCAGCTCGATGGCCCCATGGCGCTGACGGACAACTCCGCCTAGGCCACTTGCCTGAATCTGGGCACTAAAAGAACTTGGTCAATTGACCAACTAGCCGGAGGGGTTGGCTTCAGATTTCCTTAGCGCTGACCTGGCCGGTTTCCAGCTCAAGGCCCACCCGGCTCAGGTTCCAGCGGTGGATCGCCGCGGCCGCAGCGGAGCGGGCCACCTGCAGGTTGCGCTGGGCAACCAGCAACTCCGTAATGGGCGCCACACCGGCTCGATATCGCAGCAGGGCATCGCGCACAGCTTCCGCACCAGCATTTGCCGCAGCAGAAGCGGCTTTCATCTGCGCGCCAGAGGCCTGGTGGTTGGCATAAAAGGTTTCAACCTGTTGGGTGATGGTCTGGCGGGCCAGATCGATCGCCACCTCGCCCCGCTCCGCCCGACGGCGGGCCAGGGCCACCGACTCCCGGGTGAGGCCCCCATCAAAAATGGGCTGCCTTAGGGATACCACCGCCCCCCAGTCGTAGAAGCTGCCGGAGGCGCTACCGCTTGCTTGGACATTGGTGGTCTGATTGGTGCCAGCCGTTGGCACGTTCAGCCAGTCGCCGCTGATACCTGCCCCCAGCAGCAGACCCACCTGGGGCAGGCCACTGGCCCTTACTGCCCTCGGAATCCGCCCTGGCTCCGGCCACAAGCCATAGGGCCACCACCACGACCATCCCGATAAACCAACGGGCTTCAAAAAGCCAGCCACCTAAATGGATCAGCGGCTGGAAAAACCAGTGATTTATCACCAAAATCACCAGCAAAATCAGCCCTAAGGCGGCCATGGCCCCTGCCTATATCCCTGGGAGCAGTACAGCACCAGCGCGCAGCACCTGCCAACTGCCAATTTGCCCATCGAGCTGGCCAGTGGGTGGGCCGGCAGACTGATCCATCCAGGCAATCACAGTGCTGGCCTGGCCCGTTGCCTTGGGCCAAGGCAGGGGCCCCAAAAGGGGCAGCTGGGGGAATAGGGCAGCCGCCTCCTCTGGCGAACTGGCCGGCTCCGCCCCGGATGGATTGGCGCTGGTGGTGGCCAGCGGACCGCTGAGCTCCAGCAACCGGCGAGCCTGGGGGCAGGCCGGCACCCGAACCCCCAGGCTTGAGCCCCCGGGATTAAGGGCCTCAATCACTGGCCCATGGGCCGGCAGCACCAGGGTGAGGGCCCCTGGCCAGCCCAGCTCGGCCGCAGCCAACCACTCCCTACGCCAGGGAACCTCCAAGGCCTCCTGTAATTGCTCCAGGCTTGCGCCCATCAGGATCAGGGGCTTCTCCGCCGGCCGCCCCTTGAGCTCCCAGAGCAGGGCCGCCCGCCTCGGAATTACCCCCAGGGCCGGCAGGGTGTCGGTGGGGAATAGGGCGGGTTCACCGGCCCATAAACGGGCCGCCAGGAGCTCGGGCTCCAGCAGGCGCCCAGGGGGAATGGGGCTCATGGCAAAGGTCTCCGGACAGCAACAAAGCGGCTGGTGCCCTCCAGGTCGGGGTGGGCGGTGACTTCACCAAGCCCATGGTCAGCCAAAAGGGCTTGCACCGCGGTGCTTTGGTCGTGGTGATGCTCAACAAACAGCCAGCCCCCCGGCGCCAAAGCTGCCTTGGCATCAACCGCAATCGCCCGCAGGGCCTCGAGACCATCGGCTCCGCCATCAAGGGCCGTGATCGGTTCGTGCTCCCGCACCACCGGCTCCAGATCTGCCCATACAGCGGTGGGGATATAGGGGGGATTGGCCACCACCACCTCCAGCTGCCCCCACCATGGCCGCAGGGGCTCCCACCAGCTGCCCTGCAAAAGCTCCACCTGCTTGGCCTGCAGATTGGCCCGCAAATTCTCCTGGGCAATGGCGATCGCCCCAGGGCTTAGCTCCACCGCCAACCCCCTACTGAGCGGCCAGGCCTGGGCCAGGGCCCTGGCAATGCAGCCCGAACCCGTGCCGAGATCGGCCCATAGCTGGGGTGGATCACCTTCCCGCACGGCCAAGGCCAGCTCCACCAGCAATTCGGTCTCCTGGCGGGGAATCAGCACCCCCGGGGCCACCAGCAGTTGCAAATCGCGCCAGGGGCACAACCCCACCAAATACTGCAAGGGCTCAGCGGTGCTGAGATGGCGGCGCCAGAGCTGCTCCAGCCCATCGAGCGACTGGCTCAATCGGACGCTGGCGCTGGGATCAAGACGCAGCGATTGCAGCGCAGTCCAGGGAAGCCCACCGCCCAGATCAATCAGCCAATCGAGGTCGGCAGCGCGGCCGCCGAGGGCCAATTGGCGCTGGCGCCAGGCGAGCAGATCAGCTCCACAGGGGAGGTCTTGACCCGCGGGGGGCTTGGCTTCACTGCGCTGGTGGGGGGCCATCAAGCCAGGCTAAATGGGCCGCCACCAGAGGCCCGGCTCGGCCTTGAGCAAGCCGCCCAACTCCAGTTGCAGCAAGCGGGTGGACAGCTCGGCAGGGGGTTCCTTTAGGGCTGCACAAAGCCCCTCAAGGGAGGCCCCCTGGCCCACGGCAGCCAGCAGGGCCCGGTGGGCCCCTGGGTTTGGGAGGGAATTGGCTGCCAACTCCGGCTTGGGGGCCAACTCCGAATTGGCTGCCAGCAAGGGGCCTGGACCCAACTGATGCACCAGATCGGCCGGATCCAACAACACACTGCCGGCCCGAGCCAGTAGGCGGTTGCTGCCGGCCGCCGAGACCTTGCCGGGGTCGGCCGGCACGATCCAGAGGGGTAGGTCTTGGCGCCAGGCCAATTCTGCGGAGAGCAGGGCCCCGCTTTGCATTGGGCATTCAACCAAGACCACGCCGGCAGCAAGGGCCACCTGGAGCCGATTGCGGGCAGCAAAATTGCCGGCCCTAACGGCCGCCCCCGGGGCCTGCTCACTCACCAACAACCCCTGCTCCGAAACCTGGCGCTGCAGGGCGCCGTGGTGGCGCGGATAGACCCGCTCTATCGGAGTACCCAACACCGCCACCGGCCTGCCACCGCGGGCCAGGCAGCCCTCGTGGACTGCCGCATCAATGCCTTCAGCCAAACCACTGACCACGGGCCAACCCGCCTGGGCAAGGGCAGCCCCCAGGGCCCTGGCCATGGAGCGCCCTGGCACGGAAGGATGGCGGGTGCCCACCACCGCAATCGCCTGTCGGCGAGCTAGCTGGGGCCAGAGCGAACCCCGTCCGCACCAATAGAGCCCCAGGGGTGGGCGCTCCAGCTTGTGCAGGGCTGGCGGGAAAGCCCGATCACCGGGCAGCAGCACCCGGCGCACCTGGGCGGATCGGGCCAACTTGGCCAGGGGCTCGGGGCCCCAACGCTGCCGATAGCTGGCGATTTGCTGCAGCAGGCTGGGACCAAAACCGGGCAACTCGCCCAGCTCAGCCAGGCTCGCCCGCCAGGCCCCAGACCAATCACCCCAGCGGGCTTCGATCAGCGCCAACCGCGCCGAGCCAAGCCCCTGGCAACCGCTCCATAGGAGCCACCAAAGCCGCTGCTCGGATTTCCACTGCCCAGCCGCGTCTAGCTCAGCTGCGACTAGCTCAGCTGCTCCCAGAGAAGACAAAAACCCGCCCGCAAACGCCAGTACAAATGTACTGCACTTTTACTGCGGGCCCCGCTCTAGGGCCCCTATCGCTGCGGCCAGATCGGCGGGCAGCCGGCGCAACAATTTGCGCTGGCCTGGCCCGGCAGTTAGGTCCACCAGCACTAGCTCCACCCGGGCCTCCGCCGCCAGCACCCCATCGGGCCCCACAAACCAACTGCGCCAGGGCAATTTCACCCCCTTGCGCGGCAACACCTCACTGCAAAGCTGCACCCGATCGCCATGGAGCAAGGCCTGCTTGTAATCCACGGCCAGGTGCACTACAGGCAACTCCAAACCCCGGCCTGAGAGATCGGCGTAGGCCAGGCCCACCGCCGCCAGGGCCTCCACCCGGGCCTCCTCGAGCCAGGCCAGGTAGGCGCCATGCCACATCACGCCGGCATGGTCGGTGTGCTGGGGCAACACCCGGCGCTCCAAAAGCCACGGCCTGGGCTGGGGATTAATCCCCGAAATATCCATCACGGTCTGCGATTGCAAATGGTGGTGCCGGCAAAACGGCCATAGGCTGAGTCAAAGCCAACTTTTAAACCCTTGTTTCGCAACGTTTTAATCACCGACTCCAATAAGGGCCATGTCGAGGAGATGGTGCGCATGCTGCGTGAGATCCCCGTCGTGCGGCAGGCCCGTTTCAATCTGCTGCACGTGGTGCCCGAGCAGGTCGGCGAAAGCTTTGCCGAGCACTCCCAAAAGGCAGCTGGCCTGGCGGCCGAAACGGTGGCTCGCCTGGGCCTCAGCCCCAACGAGGTCAACACCATCATCCGCCAGGGGGACACCAAGCAAACCGTGCTCAAGGTGGCAGATGAGCTCAATTCCGACCTAATCGTGATTGGCTCCAGGGGCTTAAGCCGCCTCCAAGCAATTCTCAGCAACAGCACCAGCCAATACGTATTTCAGCTCTCCACCCGGCCGATGCTGCTGGTGCGCGACGACCTCTACGTGCGTCACATCAACCGGGTGCTGGTGACCGTAGATGGCACGGGCGTGGGGGACGACGCCCTCAAGTTGGCCTGTGAACTAGTGAGGGAAATTCCCGGCGGCAGCCTGATTGGCGTGCACGTCAGCCGCCAGGACATCACCCCTTCCCGCGGTGGCAAAAACCCTGCCGATGAGGCCCTAAGCAAGGCCGTGCAGAGGGCCCGAAGCTACGGGGTAGAGCTGAAAACCCTTCACCGCACCGGCGACATCGGCCGCAACGTTTGCGCCGCTGCTGAGGAAGCCAAGGCAGATCTGGTGGTGATCGCATCCCAGGACCGCCGCCCAGTGGTGGCAAGGGGGCTGGTAGACATCGATCGCCTGCTGGGCAGCTCCGTAAGCGATTTCATCCGGGTCCATGCCCCTGCCCCAGTGCTGCTGGTGCGCGAACCGGAACGCAGTTAGGGGAGAGGGCCCTGGCCCTGCAACCCCTCAGCCGCCCTGGCGGCTGTTGGTTTGGATATAAAGCACGATCAAAAACACGGCCGGAACCAACACGAACATGAGGCTGGCAACAAAGCCGAGGTCGTTGGTTTCCATGGTTAACGGATTCAAGCCGTGAGACGGTAATCGGACGTTATCACCGTCAAATGGACTGATTCAGTCCGCTTCACCGCTCGTTGCGGTTGGCTCCTCTTCCAGCCCCTCCTCCTCCAGCCCCTCCTCTTCGATTGGCTCCGGCGGAGCAGGCCAGGCCGTGGGCCCCTCGGGCAGGGGCTGGGCCATGGCGGCTGCCATCGCGTTTTCCTTGTCAGCCAAGCCCACCTGGGGCCTGGTGAGCACCAGCACCGATTGCTGCACCAGGGCCTGGCAGGCCAGGCGCCAATTCTGGGGACGCCCCCGCAACTTCTTCTCCTCAACCGTGGTGCGACCAGTGAGAGCCATCTCAGATATGGCCTCTGGCACCTCCACAAAACAGGTGATGCATTGGCCGCAGCCACCGCAATTTCCCAGCTTTCCCTTTAGGCCGTAGAGCTCGATGCCCTCACGTAGGGCCACCTCGCGCAGGTTTTCGCCCGGATAGCACTCCACATCACGCTCTTCCCGTACAAATCGAATTACCGGCATGGCTAGGGCACCTGAATGCTGATCATTCTGGCGGAGGCCCCGATGACCCCGGCCGTTGCGCTCCGTAACCTGACGCGCCGCAGGGCCCATCTCACCCTTACGATCGCCGCACCCACTCCAGAACTACTCCCCATGGGATTGCCCTGGTATCGGGTGCACACCGTGGTCATTAACGACCCGGGCCGCCTCTTGGCAGTGCACCTCATGCACACCGCTCTGGTTGCCGGCTGGGCCGGCTCCATGGCGCTTTATGAACTTGCAATTTTTGATCCCTCCGACGCGGTCCTGAACCCGATGTGGCGGCAGGGCATGTTTGTCATGCCCTTCATGGCTCGCCTTGGCGTTACCGGCAGCTGGGGAGGCTGGAGCATCACCGGCGAGACCGGTGTAGACCCTGGCTTCTGGAGCTTTGAAGGTGTGGCAGCAGCCCACATCGTTTTCAGTGGTCTGCTTTTCCTTGCTGCCATTTGGCACTGGACCTACTGGGATCTGGAGATCTGGCAGGACCCCCGCACCGGCGAACCTGCCCTAGACCTGCCCAAAATCTTTGGCATCCACCTACTGCTCGCAGGCCTGGGTTGCTTTGGCTTCGGAGCCTTCCACCTCACCGGCGTCTTTGGCCCAGGCATGTGGGTCTCAGATGCCTACGGGGTTTCGGGCCACCTAGAGGCGGTACAGCCCTCCTGGGGGCCAGAGGGATTTAACCCGTTTAACCCTGGCGGCATCGTGGCCCACCACATTGCTGCGGGCATTGTGGGCATCATCGCCGGCATCTTCCACATCACCTCCCGGCCGCCGGAGCGCCTCTATAAGGCTCTCCGCATGGGCAACATTGAAACCGTGCTGGCCTCGGCCATCGCAGCTGTTTTCTTTGCTGCCTTCATCGTCGCCGGAACGATGTGGTACGGCGCCGCCGCCACCCCCGTAGAGCTATTTGGCCCCACCCGCTATCAGTGGGACCAGAGCTACTTCAAAACTGAAATCAACCGCCGGGTCCAAACCGCCCTCGATGGCGGAGCCTCAATGGAACAGGCCTATGCCTCGATTCCAGAAAAGCTGGCCTTCTACGACTACGTAGGCAACAGTCCCGCCAAGGGCGGTCTGTTCAGGGTTGGTCCGATGGTCAATGGCGATGGCCTGCCCACCGGCTGGCTGGGTCACATCTCCTTCACCGATAAGGACGGCCGCAACCTCGAGGTGCGCCGTCTGCCCAACTTCTTCGAGAATTTCCCCGTAATTCTCCAAGACCAGGACGGCATTGTGCGAGCCGACATTCCGTTCCGCCGCGCCGAAGCGAAGTACTCCTTCGAACAGACAGGCGTAACGGCGACCGTCTTTGGCGGCGCTCTAAACGGCCAAACCTTCACTGACCCCGCCGATGTGAAGCGTCTCGCCCGCAAGGCCCAGCTCGGCGAAGCCTTTGAATTCGACCGCGAGAAGTACCACTCCGATGGCACCTTCCGCAGCTCACCGCGCGGCTGGTTCACCTTCGGCCACGCAGTATTCGCCCTGCTCTTCTTCTTCGGCCACATTTGGCACGGTGCCCGCACCCTCTACCGCGATGTGTTCGCCGGCATCGATCCAGACCTGGGCGAACAGGTTGAATTCGGTCTGTTCCAGAAACTGGGCGACCGTTCCACCCGTCGCCTACCCGAGGGCTACGTGCCCCCGGCCGGTTCCACCCTCAGCTGAACCCAGGAGAAACAATGGAAAGCTTTGCCTACATCCTGATCCTGGCCCTGGCCATTTCAACCCTGTTTTTCGCCATCGCCTTCCGCGATCCCCCGAAAATCGGCAAGTGATCTAGCCGTTCCCTTTGCATCTATGACTCCGCCCCTGAGCAATCAGGGGCTTTTTTATGGCAAAAGAAGCTGCCAATTAGGGCAATTAAGGGCTGGTTAACCCCTTCCCAAATCCGAAAATGCTGTTTAACTTTAAAAACTTCACCCGGAACCTCGGGGATGCAATGCCCCTCTTGCCAACACACCGATAGCCGGGTGCTCGAATCACGGGCAGCCGATTGCGGCCGCAGTGTGCGCCGCCGTCGGGAGTGCCTCAACTGCGACTTTCGCTTCACCACCTATGAGCGGGTGGAAACGGTGCCGATCACCGTGGTGAAACGCAATTTCAACCGCGAAACCTTCAACCGCAGCAAGTTGCTGCACGGCGTGCTGCGGGCCTGCGAGAAAACCGGCCTGGCCCACTCCCGCCTAGAGGGTGTGGTGGATGAGATCGAACTGCAGCTGCAGCAACGCAGTGGCCGCGAGGTCAGCAGTGCCGAGATAGGCGAAATGGTGCTCCAACAGCTGGCCGAGATGAGCGAGGTGGCCTATGTGCGCTTCGCTTCGGTGTATGGCCAGTTCAAGGGCATCAGCGACTTTGTCTCCACCCTCGAACGGCTGAACAAGCGCGCCAAGAGCTCTGCCAAAGCCAAGCCCTCCTTGGCAGCCATTGGCTAACTGGACCCAGCCATTGGCTAACTGAGCCCAGCAGTTGCGTCAAGGGCTATTGGCTACAATGGGAGATTGCGTCTGAACTGCTGGCGGGCAGTCCGGGCGAATCCTTCGCACTGCCCCAGGGCAGACCGCCAATCCCCCCATGACCGTGACCCCTTCCGAAGCAAGCCCTGAGGCAAGCACCCAAGCCATCGAAAGCGAGATTGAAGCAGCGCTCGATGCCATTGACGAGCTCGACCTCAGCATTCCGGAAGACGTTCCCACGGCCGATGACCCCAGCAGTCGCGCCAGCCGCAATGACACCGATGGGGTGGGTTTCACCCTCGATGAATTCGCTTCGCTGCTGAGCAAGTACGACTACAACTTCAAGCCCGGCGACGTTGTCAACGGTACGGTTTTTGCCCTCGAATCGAAGGGCGCCATGATCGATATCGGCGCCAAAACCGCCGCCTTCATGCCCCTCCAGGAGGTCTCGATCAACCGGGTTGAGGGCCTGAGCGATGTGCTCCTGCCCGGCGAGATCCGTGAGTTCTTCATCATGAGTGAGGAGAACGAAGATGGTCAGCTCTCGCTCTCCATCCGCCGGATCGAATATCAGCGGGCCTGGGAGCGGGTTCGCCAGCTGCAGAAGGAAGACGCCACCATCTACAGCGAAGTGTTTGCCACCAACCGTGGTGGTGCCCTGGTGCGGGTAGAAGGCCTGCGGGGCTTCATCCCCGGCAGCCACATCAGCACCCGCAAGGCCAAGGAAGAACTGGTGGCAGATTTCCTGCCCCTCAAGTTTCTAGAGGTCGACGAGGAGCGCAACCGCCTGGTGCTCAGCCATCGCCGCGCCCTGGTGGAGCGGAAGATGAATCGCCTGGAAGTTGGCGAAGTGGTGATCGGCACGGTTCGTGGCATCAAGCCCTACGGCGCCTTTATCGATATCGGTGGGGTGAGCGGCCTGCTGCACATTTCCGAAATCAGCCACGAGCACATCGAGACACCCCACACGGTGCTCAATGTGAACGATCAAATGAAGGTGATGATCATCGACCTCGACGCCGAACGCGGTCGGATCTCGCTTTCCACCAAGGCCCTCGAACCGGAACCCGGCGACATGCTCACCGATCCGGCCAAGGTGTTTGAAAAGGCTGAGGAAATGGCCGCCCGTTACAAGCAGATGCTGCTGGAGCAAGCCGAAGATGGTGAATCGATCGATGTCAACGACGACTGAGCCCACCCCTAACCAACCCAGATAAACCAAATGGCCGAGATTCTGCTCCGAGGCACCAATCTCGGCCCCGTTAGTGGGGTCCTATTCGATAAGGATGGCACCCTCAGCCTCAGCGAAGCGAAGCTGATCACCCTGGCCAAGGCCAGGGTTTTTCTTTGTCTTCAGAGGGTCGATCCAGGCCAGCAACCCGAGCTGCAAAACCTCTTAGAGCGGGCCTATGGGCTCAGTGCCTGCGGCACCTTGCTCCACCCAGCTGGCACTACAGCCGTGGCCCATAGGGATCACAATCTGATTTCAACTGCCACCGCCCTGGCCCAGGTGGGGCTGGGCTGGCCCGAAGCCCTGGCCACCAGCGAGGCCGTATTTGCCGAAGCCGATGCCAATGCCGAAGCCGATGGCCAACGCCGTCCGCACGGCAGGCCCACCAGCGACACCACCGCCGGGCTGCTGCCCCTACTGGGCCAATTGCAGGCAGCCGGAGTGCTCTGCGCCGTAATCAGCAACGACGACGTTGCCGGAATCGAGCACTTCCTCGCAAGCCACCAGCTGAGGCCTTTTTTTGCTGGCATCTGGAGCGCCGAACACCGGCCCCGCAAACCGGATCCAGGGGCCATCCATGGCCTCTGCGCCGAATTGGGCCTGGCCGTGGAGCAGTGCCTGCTCATCGGGGACGCCAACAGCGACCTGCAAATGGCTGTGGCAGCAGGCATTCCCCAGCACAGATCCCTCGGTTACACCGCCGCCTGGAGTACGCCGCCGCCCTTGGCTGAATCCCACCCCCTGATTCACCACTGGAATGAATTGACGGTGCTGGCTGCGCCGGGCAAATAGGGGGTGACTCGGCCGAATAGAGTTGGTTGCTGTAGCTCAGCAACCAAGGCAGCAACCGGCATGGGTACAAGCACCAGGTACGTCTTCACCTCCGAATCGGTCACCGAGGGGCATCCCGACAAGATCTGCGACCAGGTGAGTGATGCCGTGCTCGATGCCCTCCTAGCCCAGGACCCCGCCTCAAGGGTGGCCTGCGAAACCGTAGTGAACACCGGTCTTTGCCTGATCACAGGCGAAGTGACCACCACCGCCCGGGTTGATTTCAACAGCCTGGTGCGGGGCGTGATCAAACAAATTGGCTATTCAGGGGCCCGGGCCGGCGGTTTTGACGCCAACAGTGCCGCCGTGCTGGTGGCCCTCGACCAGCAATCTCCCGACATCGCCCAGGGTGTCAATGAGGCCGACGACCACGACGGTGACCCCCTGGATCTGGTGGGTGCGGGCGACCAGGGAATCATGTTTGGCTACGCCTGCACGGAAACCCCTGAGCTGATGCCGCTGCCGATCAGCCTGGCCCACCGGCTGGCCAGGCGCCTGGCCGAAGTGCGCCACAACGGCACCCTGGGCTACCTGCTGCCCGATGGCAAAACCCAGGTAAGCGTTGTCTACGAAGACGACCTACCCGTGGCGATCGACACGATCCTGATCTCCACCCAGCACACCGCTGAAATCGAGGTGCCAGGCGCGGCACCGATCAGCGAGGAGAAGGCCATGCGCGAACAGATCGCCGCCGACCTCTGGCGCCATGTGGTGGAGCCCGCCACCGCCGACCTAAACCTCAAGCCAAACCAGGCCGACACCCGTTTTCTGGTCAATCCCACGGGCAAATTCGTGGTGGGCGGGCCCCAGGGCGATGCGGGCCTGACCGGCCGCAAAATCATTGTGGATACCTATGGCGGCTATGCCCGCCACGGCGGTGGCGCCTTCTCGGGCAAAGATCCCACCAAGGTCGATCGCTCCGCCGCCTACGCAGCCCGCTATGTGGCCAAGGCCCTGGTGGCAGCAGGCCTGGCCCGCAAAGTGGAGGTGCAGTTGAGCTACGCGATTGGCGTGGCAAAACCGGTGAGCATCCTGGTGGAGAGCTTTGGCACCGGCGCCATCGGCAATGGGGAGCTCACCGCCCTAGTGCAGGAGCACTTCGACCTGCGGCCAGGCGCGATCATCGAAACCTTTGGCCTGCGCAACCTGCCCCAACAGCGGGGCGGCCGCTTCTACCAAGACGTGGCTGCCTATGGCCACTTCGGCCGCAGCGACCTCGACCTCCCCTGGGAAAACGTCGACAGCATCGCCGCCACCCTGAAGCAGGCCACCGCCCACCACTAGCGAACGCAGCCAATGGCAATGGCCCTGGGCATAGACCTGGGCACGGGCGGGCTGCGGCTGGCGCTGGTGGATGGGGCAGGCGAAATTGCCGCCCAAATCAGCGGCCCTTACCCAAGCCCCTTCCCCGATCCCCAAGGCTGGCGCCAGGGCCTACGGGCCCTATCTGCCGAGCTGCCCAAGAAAATGATGGCCCAGGTGGTGGCTGTGGCAATCGATGGCACCTCCGGCACCCTGCTGCTCTGCCGCCCCGATGGCAGCCTGTTGGGCGGAGCCCTGGCGGAGGCCCTGCCCTACGGCCAAGCCTGCCCCGAGCACTCAGCAGCCCCGGGCGGCGCCAGCTCCAGCGCGGCCCGGGCCCTGGCCCTGCTGGCAAAAGCGGAAGCGGCGGCAGCACGGGGGCCCTTTTTGCTGCGCCATCAGGCCGACTGGCTAATGGGTTGGCTGCTGGGGGATTGGCGCTGGGGGGAAGCCGGCAACAACCTGCGCCTGGGCTGGGACCTAGGGCAGCAGCGCTGGATCGAGGCCATTGCCAGCCAAGCCTGGGCGAGCTATCTGCCCGAAATCAGACCCAGCGGCACCGCCCTGGGATCGATCTGCCCTGAGGCGGCCCGGCAGCTAGGGCTGGCCCGGGAAGTTGTGGTGGTGGCAGGAACCACCGATGGCAATGCCTCCGCCCTGGCAGCAGAACCCGGGCCAGGAGACGGGGTCGCCATCCTCGGCACCACAACGGTGCTCAAGCAATGGGCCGATGGGCCCCTAACCGGGCCTGGCATCAGCAACCACCAGATCGGCGGTCGCTGGCTTGTGGGTGGGGCAGCCAATGCCGGGGCGGGGGTTTTGCTGCAGTTTTTTAGCCCCGGCCAAATCGAAGAGCTCAGCAACCAAATTGATCCCCGGCAAAGCACGGGCCTGAAGCTCAGGCCCCAGCCGGGCAAGGGCGAGCGATTTCCGGTCGATGATCCAGAGCTGGAGCCGGTGCTCGGGCCCAGGCCCATCTCCGATGCCCACTTTCTCCAAGCCCTGCTGGAGGGCCTCACCGATCTGGAGCTGCGGGGTTGGCAAACCCTCGCAGACCTCGGCGCCCCCAGGGTGGATCGGGTGCTGAGCGTGGGGGGCGGAGCCCGCAATCGCCAATGGCGCCAGATGCGCAGCCTGGCCCTTGGCAAGCCCGTGCTGCTCAAGCCCCAGGCATCGGCAGCGGCGGCTATGGGGCGGCTGGCCCTGGCTTCATGGCAACAACCCTCTGGGGGAATGGAATCTCAATGCCCTCCCGCTCAAATGTCTTCCACACCTCAATCCCCACCTCACTAGCCACACTGATCCCATCCATCGGCCTCTCAATCCAATAGCGAATTGCGTAGGTAATACAGGATTCGTCGTAGCGCAAAAGCAGGCCCTTGGGCTTTGGCTTCGTCAGAACCCGCGGCACCTTTGCTGCCGTGGCCTCCAGTAGGGCAATAACCAGATCTGGTGGATGGTGATAGGCGGCCCCAACTAGCACCTGGCCGCGGCGGTGAGTATCACGAATGCCGCTGTAGGTCACCATCGACTGGGTGAAAAAATCCTGGTTAGGTACAACCAGCTCCACATTGTCGCGATCCCGCCAGAGGGTGGTGGCGCGCAAGCCAAGCTCCAATACCTCGCAGGGATCCTCACCACCGCCAACGGATTCGAGCAGCAACACATCACCGGGACGCACGGAACCCTCCAGCAACAGCCAAAGGCCACTGATGAAGTTGCTAAATATTTCCTTGAGACCAAATCCCAAACCCACCGACAAGCCACCCCCCACGGCCGCCAAAAAAGTGGAATTAACGCCCACATAGGCCAGGATTAATACCAGGCCCATGCCCACAATCAAGTAGCGAATCAGCAGGGCAGTTGCCCGATAGGTAGCGGTGTTGAGTTGAAACAGGCGACGGATTATCCAGGCCAGGGTCCATGCGGGAACGGCAGAGCCGGAGGCGAGGAAATAGGTGCCGAAAACCAGCAATACCAATGCACCAAATGAGAGGGAATTTCCCCCCCAGCTCAGCACTGGTAACTGCCAAAGATCGTCAATATCATTAAATTGGCTATAGAGTCCAAAAGCTCCCAGTACCACTAATAGGGGCCGCAGCACCCGCAGATCAAGGCGCTGGACAACTGCCGGAGGAAAGCGCCGGCGGGCGAACAGGATGACTACATGACTAATTACCCAGGCGGCCACATAACGATTAACAAATAATGCCAACCCCGCCACACCGGTCAGGGCATTTAGGGATCGGGCCGCAATTGCTAGAAGCAGCCAGAGCAAGATCTCGTCGGCCAGTGGCTTGAGGATGGTCAGAAAAGCAAATCGCCCCTGGAAAAACCAGGGTCTTTTCTCCAACCTGAGCCAAGACTTCAGTACCAGCCACAGGCTAATAGCCAAAAATAAGGCTAAAAACTGCTGCCAAACATCCTGCCTCTGCAGGTTAGAGAAGAGGTCGTCTAAGACAATCAGCAGATCATTCATGGCTTGAGCAACTCCTCGAATTGCGGGGCCACCTCAGCCGGCAAACTGTAACCACTAATAACCTGACCAAGCAACTTTTGCAGCTCGGGCGCCACCCGGGCCAATCTCTCTTGGCTGGCCATGCTCAAGGGCACTTCAGTTGTGGAAGACTGCTCAATAACCCGCAAGCCCGTATAGGCCTTAGATGGCAGAGATGCATAGGGATTTACGGGCAATATGGTTCCCATTTGCAAAGCCAAGTTGCGTTGCTGGATTGCATTTACGCCAAACAGGGCTAGATCCTTGGCCAGGTACTGCTGGCGAGCGCTCGACTGACTCCCAAAGGCCCAGATACTCAGATTCAGCCCAGGCGCCGGAGAAACATCTGGCCCAGTCGGCATAACCCCCACCCCAAGGCGGGATCCCAGGGCTTTTTTCAAGCTAGGCAAGGAGCGGCTTTGGCAAGGTATCCAGGCGAAATTGCCCTTAATTAGGCCATTGTGCAATATATTTTTATCTTCCACAAAACTAATGCCGGGCTGGGAGCTCGCAAGCCGAATCCACTCCAAAAATGCCCGAACAGAGCCGGGCCTACTGGTCCCTTTCCCCTCTACAAAAGCATGGTTACCGAATCCAGACAAAAGCCAGAGAAGTTGTCTAAAATCGGCATCCATTCCCATCGAAACATTGGAGCTGCCCAGCTTGATTAGCCCATCAAAGCTTCGGGGGGAGCGGGCCAGCTTATCGGTGTCAAAGCAGGCTAAATTTGGGTAGGCAAAAATTGGCAGTGCCAAGTATCCATTAGCAACCTCGAAGGGCTTTAGGAGCTTGGATCGCCATTCTCGGCGCTCATTGCTAGTGAGCGTTACGGCGCGAATATAATTTTTTTGCCTAAAAGTCAGGAGGCTGGTCCCGCCTGTGGATGTCTGCAAAATCATCAGATCTGGCAGCAAACCACGGGCATATAAATCCTGCAGCCTGTTATCTAGCTGGGCGCTACTTACCTTTGACAGCTTAACCTGCACATTGGGGTTAAAGCTGCGAAAGTCAGCGATTCCCTTGAGTAGCCCCTGGCGGGATATGGCCCTGTCCTGGGGATCCAGTTGGTCCCTCTGCTCCACCAGCACCGAAATGGTGTTGGCCCCTACTAATGAGCTGGGGGAACCACAGCCAGCCAGCAGCAGGCCCAATAGTGGGCATGCCGCCAAGGGCAGTCGAAATCTGGCTGCAGGCACCGACAACCATCGGCTTGGGAACCGTCAAGATAGGGCCCAGATTGAAATGAACCAACCATGGGTGAGCGGCTGCGAACGGTGATTTCCATGGGCCTTTTTCTGGTTCTGGCCGGCTATGTGGGTTTCAGTGGAATTCGGCTTGGCCTTTTGCTGTGGCAGCGCTTTAACTCCGGCTGACCCCAGAATCATCAAAACTCTTACTCCGCCTAAGGAAGCCAGCCATGGACACCGCCCCAAAGCAACCTGACCCGCTCACCCCAGCCGTAAGCGACCGGATCTGTCTGCACATGAATGACGATCACGCCGCTGCCGTACTCGCCTACGCCCGCCACTACGCCGGCATCGAAGGGGCACAAACGGCCCGGATGGTCGCCATCACCCCGGAGGCCATGGAACTGGAGGTGGATGGCAATTCCGTCGCTGTGGGCTTCGACCACCCGCTCAGCGATAGCGAAGACGCCCATCGCACCCTGGTGGCCATGCTCCGCTCCCTGCCCAAGTAGGTGGGAAGCCTGGGCTAGCAGCGCTCAAGCGCCAATGGCCGCGAACCTTTCAGCCCTGTTGGGCTGGATGCCCCTGGAGTGGCTAGCAACTCCAAACCCCAAACCCAGCGCCGCCCGAGCCCCCAGGCCCAACCTGGAACTACCGGAGGAGGCCCTCAAAGGCAGCACGCCCCTTACCTGGTGGGCTGCGGGCAGCTACGGCGGGGAGCTGAGGCGGCAGCTACTTTTCTGGCGCAAGCAAGCCAAATGCGAGCAGCGCCTCGACCTACTGGATCCCCTGCTGGAGGCGGCCCTGCCCCAGCTGGCTAGGGCCCTGGAGGATCACCTGCTGAGGCTGCATCGCCCGGGCAAAGGTGGCCTGCTGGTGCCGATTCCGAGCTGGAAACGCCACGCCAATCCCCTGCCTGGCCACCTGGCCCAGCGGCTGGGAGCAAGCCTGGGTTGGCGCCAGTCGGCCCTG
Source organism: Cyanobium sp. WAJ14-Wanaka (assembly GCF_024345375.1). Classification (NCBI taxonomy): domain Bacteria; kingdom Bacillati; phylum Cyanobacteriota; class Cyanophyceae; order Synechococcales; family Prochlorococcaceae; genus Cyanobium; species Cyanobium sp. WAJ14-Wanaka. Next base: position 64,420 of record NZ_JAGQAZ010000003.1, read on the forward strand.
CTCAAACGCAGCAGGCCGGTCCTGGGCCAGCACCACCTGGGCCGCCAGCAACGCTGGAGCAACCAGGCGGACGGCTTCTGTTGCCAGGAGCCACCCCAGCAGCGATTGGGCCCGCGGCCGCCAATCCTGCTAATCGACGACATCCTCACCACCGGGGCCACCCTCTGCGCCGCCGCCGCCTGCTTGGAGCAGAAGGGTTGGAGGGTGTTGGGGGCCGCCTGCCTGGCACGCACTCCGGCCCGGGGAGCTGCTGCAGGTGTAAGAGGTCGGTGATTTAAGATGATTAAGTCGCCCAGGCGACGGGCCGGGATAGCTCAGTTGGTAGAGCAGGCGACTGAAAATCGCCGTGTCCGCAGTTCAAATCTGCGTCCTGGCATTTGCTTAAGTTCCGGCCAATCCGATGCCCCTGCCCCTCCAGTAATGCGACAGCCACCTTCCCTCGGCAGTCAGCAGGCTCAGATTTTCAACAATGCCGACAGCTTCGCCCAGGCCTTTGATGAGGCCTGGCAGCGCCACGGGGAGAGGCAGCCCGGGCACGGCCTGGATCGGGAGACCAAATTGGCCCTAATCCTTGAACAGGTAAAGGAGCATCCTTTTCGGCTCAGTGAGCCGGAATTGTCATTGCAGGTAGCCACCTTTCGGTTACGGCTGCTCGGTCTCTGAGGATCCCCATGGCAAGCCAACTAGCCCGCTTTGTGCGGATGCTCAGTGGGGGCTTCAGCAACCAGGAGCAGGCCTTTGAGAATCCGCCGCTATACGCCCACATCTTGGTGAAATTCCGGCCCCTGCCCCAGCTGGAGCCCGGGTCGTTGTTGCTGGAGCAGAGCTACGCCATCAATCCCGCAGCCCCCTATCGAATTCGGGTACTTCGGGTGGAAAATTACTGCGGTGATCAGCCGGCCAGCCTGGTCATCCACAACCAAGCCCTCGTCGACGACCAACGCTTCTGGGGTGCCGTAGACGACCAGGACCTACGCGACCAAATCCGTACAGCAGATCTTAAAAACCTAGGGGGCTGTGCCTACCTGGTCAACGAAGAAGGGGATGGCTTTATGGGCGAGGTGGAACCTGGCTGCCGTTGCCTGGTGGAGCGCAAGGGAAGCGTTGCCTACCTGGTGAGCCGCCTGGAGCTCGATCCCCAGGGCATGCGCACCATCGACCGGGGCCACGATCCCCAAACCCACGAGCATCTCTGGGGCTCCTTACCTGGCCCGTTTGAATTCAGCCGCACGGCCGACTACGGCAGCGAGGTGCCGGATACCTGGCTGAGGGCCTGGAATTAGGCGAAACCAGGCCGATGCCTAGGCGCAGAGTTCGTCCATGAAGGGCTGCTCGGCCTCCTCCTGGAAATGGGACTGGAACTCCTGCTCAAATTCCCGGGCGGAGAACAGATCCTGCTCCAGCTGCTCCGGCTGGGCCACGGATTCAGGGGCGGTGAGCAGACCCTCGATTCGGGCCAGGCGTTCTTCGGTATCGCCCAGGCGTAGCTCGGTGTCGGCGGCCATGGCCCCAGAGACCTCGCTTTCACCAGCCTGCAGGGATTGGAGCTGCTGCTCCTGGGACTTGAAGCGCTCCTCCAACTCGAGCATCCGAAAGGTGAGCGCCTCGGCCACCTCGGAAAGGGTCTGCAGCTGGTCGGCCAGCCGCAGGGTGCAATCAGCCAGCTTCAACTCAGAAGCCATGGGCCAGGACGCGGGGATTGGCCGGATGGTATCGGCCTTGAATCAATGCGCTAGGGGGTTAGCCGAGGTGGAGGTCCACCAAAACTCATCCCTGGCGGGCGGTGCTCAACATTGCGATCGCAATCCAGAGCACTAGGCCAGTCAAGGCGAAGCCACCGGTAGCAACCGTGTATTGCCAAATCCGCTGCACGGCGGGAGTTGGCTGATTTGCAAGCCAGGCAGGGCGATCCCAGCCAGTGGGCTGACCAAACGAACCGCCGCCGGCGGGAGCCCTGCGGGCCATGGCATTGCGCCAGTAGGCCTCGTAACGGGGGGCCTGTTGGTTGAAGGGCATGGTGCCCACTGCCTGACCGGCCAACACCCGCGAACGCTGGTAAGGAACCATGTCTTCGCCGAAGTTTTCAAGATATTCCTGCGAATTGAGCAGGGCATCCACAAAACCAGCCATGCCCTGGCTAGCAATCACGATCGACCAGGCGATCTTCTCCTCCTGGCCGTGGACAGGACGACCCAAAACCCTGCCAACAACCTGCTCAACCACTCGATAATTGCTGTTGCAACGGTAGAAATCCCTCTGGAACTTCTCAGACAGCAGCAACTGGCGCACGAAGCCCCGGGTGGTGATCTGACCAGAGCAGAGTTGCGATTCGAGCTCCCGGTCCCGATCAACCTTGAAGGCGTGGAAATAGATCTGGCGATAGGCCTGCTCTACCAGTGCCTTGGCCGCTGCGCGGTCGCCCTGAAGCAGGGCCGTGGCGCTTTGGCGGGTCATCTCCTCGCCTGCGAGCTGGAAGCTGCTAACCCGAGCGTTATTGGTAAGCGGCTTGACTGCTAGTAGGGGGAGAGGCATCACTGGGAAAATGGAGTAGCACACCTTATCCGCTAATGCGAGCCAAGCTCCTTCTAGGCACAAAAGCCTACAAGGAATTACATGCAGCCCAGCCCTGGCCTGCCCAGCCGAAATCCAGTGACCCTTTGTAAAGCTGGCAGTACTAGCTGCTGGTCTTGCTGAAAAATGGCCTGGTGCTCAGCACTTGATGCCCACCTGTCTTGGTCAGCCACGACATTTGAGGTATCAGTCCCCCTTACCCACCCTTCCGACTCTTCGTCGAGACAAGGAGCTCCCAAAATGTTCGACGCCTTCACCAAGGTTGTTGCCCAGGCCGATGCCCGTGGCGAATTCATCAACGCCGGCCAAATAGACGCCCTGGCCGCCATGGTTGCCGAAAGCAACAAGCGCATGGACACGGTGAACCGCATCACCTCCAACGCATCCGCCATCGTCACCAACGCGGCCCGCAATCTCTTCGATTCGCAGCCCTCCCTGATCGCCCCCGGCGGCAACGCCTACACCAGTCGCCGCATGGCTGCATGCCTGCGCGACATGGAGATCATCCTCCGCTATGTCAGCTACGCAATCTTCACCGGCGACGCTTCCGTCCTGGAAGATCGCTGCCTGAATGGCCTGCGTGAGACCTACCTCGCCCTCGGCGTCCCCGGTGCATCCGTGGCAGAAGGAGTCCGCAAGATGAAGGACGCCGCCATCTCGATCGCCAACGATCGCAACGGCATCACCCCTGGCGATTGCACAGCCCTGATGTCCGAGGTAGGCACCTACTTCGATCGGGCCGCAGCAGCTGTCGGCTGATCGCCAACTGAATGGCAACCCAGCTGCCTATCAAGCCAGCACTTGGTTAAGAACATTAATCCTTCCCTTCAATGAAGACCCCCCTCACCGAAGCCGTAGCAGCCGCCGATTCACAAGGTCGCTTTCTCTCCAATACCGAGTTGAATGCAGCCTTTGGTCGCTATGAAAAGGCAGCCAATGCCCTCTCAGCAGCCAAGGCCCTAACAGCTAAGGCAGACCAACTTGTCAACGGCGCTGCCCAAGCTGTTTACAACAAGTATCCCTACACCACCCAGCAAACAGGCAGCAATTTTGCCTCCGATGCCCGTGGCAAGGCCAAGTGTGCCCGCGACATCGGCTATTACCTGCGCATGGTCACCTACTGCCTCGTGGCAGGCGGCACCGGCCCCATGGACGAGTACCTAATCGCCGGCCTGGATGAGATCAACCGTTCTTTTGAACTCTCCCCCTCCTGGTACGTGGAAGCCCTGAATTACATCAAGGCAAACCATGGCATTTCAGGCGAGCCTGGCACCACCGCCAACAACTACATCGATTACGCTATTAATTCCCTAATCTAAAAGCATTTAGCTTTTTGGTTAATTTGCACCAAAGAGCTCCTTAGGGAGCTCTTTTTCATGGACATTTTTGCAAAGCATACGCACACCTTACCCTGGCCCCATGAACGACCCATCCTCAGACCTGAGGTCATTACTAAGTACCTATCAAGGCCAGGAAGACATCCAAGTAGATGCATTGCAGCCAGATCTTCGCCTTAATCTCCTAGACACCAACATTAAACTTTGGGGCACAACATATCAACAAATAGCAGGCACAGGCGATAATCTACTGCTTGCATGCAATAACTCAACGGGACCAGTCGAGGAAGCAGTCCTGACATGGGTAGTGGGAGCAGCCATACGCAGCCTTAGGGTGGAAGGCAAGGACCAATTCACCGATCTGCTTAAGTGCCTTGGCATAAAGCCTGAATTAATATCGAGCCTTCTCTGCAATTGCCCGGGAATATCTGGTAAAGCAATATGGGCTATTTATTTAGAGCGCCACGGATACCTGGTGGCGACACCCATACTCTCCGCAGGCCTGGGGCTTGTGGTGGCAAATCAAGATCAGATCAAACAAGCAAACTGACATGTACAACTGGAAAATCCCTGAGCTGCAGGGGCCCTCAGAGATTGAGGGAACGGCAAATCCAGACTGCCGGGGTGCGGACTGGAGGGGATTAAAACTTGGCGCTGCAAATCTGGGCGGTGCCAAGCTATGCCGCGTGGACATGCGAGGTACGGACCTCGAGCACTGCAATCTTGAAGGAGCAGATTTACGACTGGTTCGATATGACAAGTTCACCAAATGGCCCCAAAATTTTGACTTCTGCAGCTCTGGAGCAGTAGGTCCAAGAGCAAAGCTCAGCGGCAGCTTTCTTAATAGTGCGGATCTCTCGGGCCTAGATCTGCAAGGCGCCAACCTGATGGGCTGCTATTTGAGTGGGGCTGACCTCAGTGGCAGCTGCCTAAGGGGCGCCCGTCTCGCCGGGGCAGATCTGCGACATGCCCTACTACGTGGCGCGTGCCTGGAGGGGGTCAGATTTTCGGGCTGTCAACTTGACTACACCGACTTCAGGTCAGCATCACTTGAGGATGCGGACCTAAGTGCGGCGGACTCGATTCGCGGGGCAGATTTCAGGGGATCCACAGGCCTGGAACCAGGTAGGGCCCAACTCCTAGGCAGATCAATCCAGGAACTTGACTGCTGGAACCCTCGCACCCAAACCACCACCCGCCAAAGCCTCGGCCGCTCTCACATTTGAGCTTTGTTAAGCCAACAAAAAAAACCCAAGGATACAGGCAAAATAGTCTGGTTTCCCTAGGCAAGAATTCTCATGTCATTTGGCCCAGCCTCACTCCTGGGAGTTGAGCAATTCGACAGCGAAGATCCCCTCGAGCTGCTCCCTGGTGATTCAAGCGATAAGCAGGAGCAAATCATTCGGGCCGTTTACCGCCAGGTGCTCGGAAATGCCTATGTAATGGAAAGCGAAAGGCAGATAGTAGCCGAATCACAGTTCAAACTTGGCGAGCTAAGTCTGCGTGAATTTGTGCGGAGCATTGCCAAGAGTGAGTTATACCGCTCACGCTTCTTTGACGCCTGCCCCAGATATCGCTATATCGAGTTGGCCTTCCGGCACCTAATGGGTCGTGCCCCCTCAGATTTTGAGGAGATGCGTGGCCATGCGGAGCGACTTGATAGCCATGGCTATGAAGCTGACATTGATAGCTTTATTGATTCGAGTGAGTATCAGGATACCTTTGGCGAGTGGACCGTTCCCTATCAACGGGGCTGGAAAACTGAGAGCTGCATGACCATGCAGGAGTTCACCTGGAGCCTCCAGCTACTTCGCGGCGCCAGCAGCAGCAGCCTGAAGGGAAATCTCTCCGGGAAGGCAGCAAGGCTAGGGGGCAATGCCTACCTGAATCGCCCCATTCCTGTCGTTCCCCCCTCATCCCAGGAAACCCAGGGCTGGGGCTTCAGGCCCTCCCCAAATTTCCAGGATCCCCAAACCCGCTTCGCTCCAGGAACAGGGGAAGAAGGGACGATGTACAAGGTCCAAGTTACTGGCTATCGGGCAAACACAATCCGCCCAATCTCACGCTACAAAAAGTCAAACCGGACCTACTTCGTTCCCTTCTCACAACTATCCCAAACCTACAAGCAAATTCACCGCGAAGGCGGAGTAATTGCAAGTATTACCCCAGCATAATCTCCCCCTTCAGAAATATTTTTAGTTTCCCTAAGCCTCTCCCTTGCCAACAAAGCCATGACCCTTAAATCAGCCGCCTACGGATTTGGTGCCACAACTCTGCTCGAATCGGCACCCAGCTACAAACTTGGGGATGACGAAACATCCCTAAATTTGGCAATTAATGCATGCTATCGCCATGTATTCGGCAACATCAGACCGATGGAAAGTGAGCGCCTCACCTCGGCTGAATCACAATTACGCAACGGCACGATAACCGTCAGAGAGTTTGTTCGCTGCCTAGCAAAATCCGACTTCTATCGCTCGCGCTTCTTTGAATCGGTGGCGCCCCATCGTTCAGTTGAACTGAGCGTGAAGCACCTACTCGGAAGGCCTCCCGTTGACGAGGCTGAAGTGAGCACCCATGTGGCCAAAATTGCCACCGAAGGATTCGATGCTGACATCGATTCCCTTATTAATTCCAAGGAGTATGAAGACTCCTTTGGGGAGAACACAGTTCCCCACATTCGCGCCTGGGGAAGCCCCACTGGAGCCCCCCAATCCTCCTTCAACCGCATCGCGGCCCTTGAGCAGAATTTTGCCGGCAGCGATAGCTCCGTTGGCACGAAAAGCCAGCTTCTCAGCAACCTGGCAAAAGGCCAGCCCATCAGCATCAGAATTCCAGCCCAGGTCTACCGAACCCAAAGCTCCGGTTCCTTCGGCGGCTCATCTTCCCTGAATGGGGCCTTCGCCCCAGTTAGGCGCTCGACAAGCGATGGCGGCGACTCCACCCCCCTGCGCGGCGACGTCTATGTCGGCTTCGGGGTGGGTCAGCGAACCCAGGAAGTTTTCCAGCGCTGCAATGGTGACACTGCAGATCAACTCCTGGGCCTAATTCGCTCCGCATATCGTCAAGTGATGGGCAACCCCCACATGATGGAAAGCGAGCGCGATTTGACAGCCGAAAGCAAGTTTGTAGAAGGCAATCTGAGCACCCGTGAATTCATCAGGGCGATTGCAAATTCAGCCGAATATAGCCGCCGCTTCTTTGAAAGCAACACTCCCTACCGCTTTGTAGAACTCAACTTCAAGCATCTGCTTGGCCGTTCGCCCCGCAACCAGCAGGAAGTTAGTGAGCACATTCAAAGAATGGCCAATGAGGGCTATGGGGCTGAAATCAACAGCTACATAGACAGTGCCGAATACCAGGATGTGTTTGGTGAGCAGACAATCCCCTATGCCCGCCTAGCAACCGAAAATGGCCGTGACCAGATCGGCTTCAACCGGAATCTGTCCCTATTCCAGGGCTATTCAAGTAGCGATACGGTTCAAACATCATCCAGCCTTGTGCTCTCACTGGGCGCAAACATGCTCCCCAATGGTTGGGGCACTACAACCGTTCGCAACAACCGCCGTAGCGCCTTCAGCGGCTCTGCTGACCCCACCACAAAGCGCTTCAGGATCGTCGTCCAAGCCCAGCCAGCTGGTGGCCGCCAACGCACTCCCAACGCCAGCTATTTGGTTTCCGGCAAAGACATGACCACCCAGTTGTCATACATTCATCGCCGCGGTGGCCGGATTGTCTCAATTACTGAAGTAGCCTAAGAAATCTAAAGGTTCAAATCAAGGCTACAACTAATTCAAAAAACGTGATCAACATGCAAACAATCACTAGACAGACCACCACATCAATTCAAGATTTCAGCCAAGCCCAGTCGATCCTGCGCTCCGCCTACAAACAGGTATTTGGCAATGCCCACCTGATGGAAGAAGAGCTGGTAACCACAGCAGAGAGTCTCTTTCTGCAGGGGGACCTCACCGTGCAGGGCCTGATCTCAGCCCTCGCAACATCCGATACCTACCGCAAGCTATTTTTAGATAAAAATGGCCCCTATCGCTTTGTAGAACTCAACTTCAAGCATCTGCTGGGCCGCGTCCCCCAGGATCAATCGGAGTTGAGCCACCACGTTCAGCTACTTGCCAACGAAGGCTATGAAGCTGAAATCGCAAGCTACGTTTCATCAGCCGAATACATCGAAAACTTCGGCTTCGACACAGTGCCCTACTGGCGCACAAACCAAACATCAACAGGCGCTGCCAACGTCACCTACGTGCGTAGCCTGAAAATGCAAGGCGGCCAGGCAACATTTGATGGCACCTCGGGATCCAAGCTCAAGGCAAGCCTGGCCACAGGTGATGCACCTAATATTGATATTCAGGGTAAGCGCGGTGAAAGCACTAGCCGCAACGACCGCCGCTATCGTATTTGCTGGACAACGGCATCACCTTCGGGCCTAAACAGAAGAGCTGTCCAGGTGTCGAATGTTCCCTATAGCAGCCTCTCCAAAACAGTGCAGGGTGTGCAAAGGCTTGGCGGTTCAATCCTATCCATTACTAACGGCTAGCCACCAATTACCAACCACCAATATAAGTGCTATGGAACAACGGATCGATCGGAGCAATGCCCCTGCCCAACGGCAAGTCCAAAGTCAGGGGTCAGCGATTGAGATGATGATACATAGCATGGTAAATATGGTGCAGTCCGGCAGGGAAAACAGCAGCCAAATTTCAGGCAAAAGACTTTCCCTGCATGATAATTGAGAAGTTCGTTAGTCGCTCAGAAGGCTGCTGGAAATCGATGCGATCGGCCCACTCCCTAGCCTTTCGCCAATTTGAAGATGTCCTGAGCGAAATTAAAATTGAATGCCTTGCCGTAAATGACGCCATTGTCACTGAATACCTTGAAAAGGTATCAATAGACTCCTCGTCAATAGTTTCTCCCTTCAAAATGAGTTGGGAGGCTGACTCGGATTGGGAGCCAGAAGACCCTAGCGAAGTTAGCAGCGGCTCATGCATATTAATACCCATTCCAGATACTGATACCACGGGTATTCTCCTAAGAAGTGTGGGATATGCCGAGGCAGAATCGGCCACATCTTCCTATCTTTTTCTAGAGGATGATACATTTATCCTCAACACAACCTATGGCCAATCCGTCGCAGAAGAACGGATTTGGTTCATTTCAGAGAACGTACGCTGCAGATCGTCTGTTCTGAGGACATCTTCAGGGGCTGGGGTCCTACAGACGTCATTCGCTTCGGAAATTAGGAGGATATCGTCAGATTGATGGAGATCGAGAAAATGCTCCACTTCCTGCACACAATCTCCGGACACTTCAGCAATCATGAACAGGCCCAAGCTGAGCCTGCAAAATTTTCGCACATTAATATCTTTTTTAGGCCCCTTCCCCAGGAGCTTCTGGGAGGGCCCTGGGTATATTCAGAGCAGAGCTATGATTACGATCCCTGGAGGCCATACCGACAGGGAGTACATAAAATCGTTGCAAAAACCGACTATATTTTAATGCTCAACTATGGCTTGCGTGAGCCGATGAGATGCGCGGGCGGGGGCACAACTCCCAAGCTCCTTAATTCAATTAAGCAAGAAGATCTTCTACCTCGGCCAGGTTGTGGGATGCATTTTCGCCCTAATAATTCTGGCGGCTACCTAGGCGAAGTGGAACCTGGCTGTAGCTGCCTGATACCAAGGGATGGTCAGCTTACCTATCTTGTAAGTGAGGTTGAATTCGATCAACACCGCTGGAGTAGTAGGGATCAGGGCTTCGATCCAACCTCTCACGAATATTGTTGGGGTTCTGAAAATGGAGCACTCCAATTTACACGTATGGACCGCTATGCGGATCATCTTGATGCTGAATGGTTTAAGGAAGAACAGAGGGAATCAACAGCCAGCTAATGCCAATAAAAAGCCCAGAGGAACTGCTGCGTTCATGGATTAAATCTCAACATCTAATCTGCAAAGGTACGGATTTTATTTTCGAAACAGTGGACCAAAATCTGATAGACCGCTTTGAAGATTGCCTGAAGTCACTTGGCGGCGAAATCCACAGTGTCAAACAGGTGGGCCTGTGGCCAATGGGTCACAACCGCAATTTCAAAATCCTTCGCGCTGTCGCCCGAGTGCCCCGGCCAAGCTGCAACGAAATTGTTAGCTTTTGGGCCTGCAATGGCAGCTTTACCACTCGTTATTCAGAGATCAACGAACAATGACTGCATAGATATTTTCTTAGCCTGTACAAACCTATGGGGGTCAGTTCCGGTAAGGCCAAGATCCCTACAGAGGCAATCGCTGGAGCCAGCATTTGCCTTAAGCATCATCTCCTGGGCGACCAATGCAGCATATCTACATTCCCAATTTGACTCCTTTTCCGCATCAATAAGATCAGGGATAAGACTAGCCAGCCGTTTTTGATTTAGCTGCACAAGAGCAAGGATGCCAGCGGGTCGGGATTTCTGAAACTGGGGGCGACGGTTATGTATGGCTGACTCACAAAGATCTTCCACCATTAGCTGTGCTTCTCCCCAGTATTGAATACTGCCAAAGAGTTTTAGGAAAAAATAGTTCGCACCATAGTCATTGTAGGCCTCCTCTCGCCATCGCTGATCCAGTAGGGGCCAAAGCTTGTCACTGGGGACAAATTTAAGATGGGATAGCGCCAAATAGCATCGACTAAAATCCGTGCCAAACAACTCATTAACCAGAAAAAGATTATCTGGAACCTCGTCGTAGCGATGCACAAGATCTAGGTTGGCAGGGGAATCCCACAACAAGGATTCCACACTTCCCACAAGCGACAATCCAGAATCTTCCAAATTATGGGCCTGCCAGAGTAAACCTAGGGCCCTCATCCGAAAAACTGGAGATACGGGAGACCTAAGTATTTGGGGAAGCAGTTCGGATGCGGAAGCATCAATTGCATCCTGGATAGCAGACTGCCGATCCATCTGATTGGGCAGGAAGAAATGGTCTGCTAGTTCACTAATTCTTTGACTCGAACCTGATAATTTAGCGACAGCCGCCAGGGCTGCTCCGCTTACTCCGGGGTTCTGATCATCCTGGAGTTGCTGGATCATCGGTAGAGCCTGGCTCACACCAAGGCCAGCCAGGCTCTGAATTAGCACCCTCCGATTCTGAGCTGGATCTGCCAATAGGGCAACCATCCGCTGGTGCAATGCGCCATCCCTGCACTCCAATTGCTGCAAGGCCCAAGCAGCATTTTCAACTAAATAGTGATCCTCACTGAGTAGGCAATCGCCAATAATTTCTTGGGCAGCACCACATCCCAGCCGTGCCAAAACCTCCACGGCCTTGCGCTTGGCAAGCCGTACCGCCTGGCGGCTATCGCTGTTGCCAAGCAGCTCAAGCAGTGCCCGCTCCGAAGGCTGGCCAGGGAAATTGATCAGATGGGAAGCAGCCATATAGAGATCACTGCTCGAATCGAGCTGCTCCACAGGCAAACTAAGAATGCGCAAAGCCTCCCCATGGCTGAGGCCAGGGTGGATATTTGCAAAGCGGCCCGAATCCGCCAGAACTACCACCTTTGGGACTGCTTCACTATTATCACATTCGCAGGTCCCAACTGGGTGTGAACGTATATTGCGAATACAGCACGAAGCAATCTTTTTAAGCAAAATGAAGCCTGTTAATCGAAAGAGAAAGTCATGGGACCCTATCTTGCGGATTCACTAGCTATCAGGGTAAATGATGCCAATGCATCTAAACTACCCACCAGCAGATTATTAAGGGTTCCATTTTCAAGCCTGAGCCTGATGATGGGCAATCTTCACAAGCGGGGATCGGCTGTTACCCATGTTGGATCAGTCGGCTCAAATGAGATCGTGGAGGCTCCCGAAAGTGCTGCCGAAGGCATGGGCACTGGGGATGGGGAGTCTCAGCCAGCCCCACGCAAGCGCACAACCACGAGAAGGGCCCGCAGCTAAATCAGCCAGAATCTGAGCCCTTGAATTTATAGTTAACCTTGGGCGGGCAGCCTCTCCACCTCGAAAACACCATCGGCTGGTCGAGCTGCCTTAAGGGCCTGCCAATTAATCGCCTCTAGGAAACCCTTCGGGTCCATTGTCTCAACGACATCGACTCCCCATGAGCCCAGATCCAGCGGCGATCCGCTAGAGGCTGGAGAATCTTTCCTGCCTCCAAGGGCCAGGATTGCATGGTCCACATCATGGCCCGCCCCTTCCCGCAGCGCAGCCCAGGCCCCAACTAGCTGACTGGCTAGCTCGTGGGGATCTTGCTTGCCTACGAGCCTGACTAGCCAATGGTGATGGCTAAGGGCTTCGGCAGTGATGACTCCATCGCAATGACTTTTTAGCCCCTCTGCCAATTCACTGGCAGTAAGGGATGGAATCGATCCATTCGGGAGTTGAAGATTATGGGATATGAGGAAAGTGGTCATGCAATCTCTAGTGCGGCTTCATATTACGGGCCATCCCGGCAAACAGGCTTGGGGATTGCTTGCTGAGACAATGGATCTTTCTGACCCGCAGCCTTGAGCATCGAGTCCAGCAACCTTGCTCCAGCAGTGCCGGCCGTCTCCTTAAGTGAGTCAGAGGCCACCTTGCTTGCCGCTGAATTAAAGCTCCAACTCCGTTCTGGTGAACGGCTTGACGGAGATCGCAATCAGATCGAGAAAATGGTGGCGGGGCTTGGTGATCCCCGCGGCCTGATGAGGCTCACCTTTGCCGAAAGTCTTGGTTCTGTCGGCACGGCAGCCGTTCCCTCCCTCTGCCGCGCCCTACGCAGGCACGAAAACGTGACAGTGCGTCGCGCGGCGGCCAAGACCCTCACTTTGATAGGCGATCCCAGCGCCATACCCGACCTCCTGGAAGCTCTTCTCAACGATGCGGATCCGGTTGTTCAGGGATCGGCCGTTGGGGCCATGGCTGCCACCGGAGAGTGCGCCGTTGAGGCACTGATCAATGTATTGGCCAGTCCAGAGAGCACCACCATGCACCTGGGCCTGGCCAGCTGGGGGCTTGCCTTTGTGGGAGCCCAAGCCCCTGATGCCCTGCGCCGGGCTGCCCGCTCAACCCACACGGAAGTGCGAACCGCCGCCATAGCTGCCCTGGGCGAGCAGATCCAATCCCTCAATGACCAAGAGGCTAGGGATCTTGTGGTCGAAGCCCTGGCGGATTCAGCTGAGCTGGTTCGGGCGGAGGCCGCGACCCTGCTGGGCAAGCTGCATGAGCCCCTGTGGGCCGCCCCCTTGCTCACACCCATGCTTGCGGACAGCTCCGCCCAGGTCCGCAAGAACACAGCTCTTGCCTTGATGAAGTTAGGGGCCGTTGAAGCGATTGCTGACCTGGAACAGGCCGCACCCCTAGAGACCTGCGAATCGGTAAAGCCAATTCTGCAACTTGCGATTCTGCAGCTCCGCCGCCATCAGGCCGAAGCTGATGGGGACGCCGCGGGCTGACGGGCCCGCAGGTCGTCCAAGCGGGCAACTGCTGAGTTAACGGTCTCCCTTACATAGGAATCCGTCGATTCGGCCCCCGCCAATTGGTACAGGCATGTGGCCACATCTGGATGGTCGATCCCGACCAGCGCGTTTACTGCCGCCACCGCCTGGGCCTCATTTTTTCCAAGGCAGACCTGAATTAGCAGGGGCACCGCCTGCTCCCCCACCTGGCCAAGGGCCATCACTGCAGCGATGGCCACCACTGGAGATTCGTCGGCAAGGGCAGCCTCAAGGGCAGCCATTGCCTCAGGTGGAAAGGGTATGCCTCGGAAGTTTGAGGCGACCTGGGCATAGGCCTTTACGCAGCTAGCCCGCACCGTGGCGTCGTGGCTGGCTTGAAACTTCTGCGCCAGGGGAACCATGGCCCGCTCCGCAAAGGCGCCAAGGGCCCGCACCGCTGCCCGGCGCCTCACCACATCTTCCTGATCCAGCAGCAGCAGCAGCCGGGGGAGTGCCGCATCCGCATGGTTGCGGACCATGGCCAAAAAAGCCTCTGTCTGCAAATAGGGATTGGGATGGCCGAGGTCCTCGAACAGCTGGTCAAGGTCGGTGGAACTCGCTGATTGCGCCATCGGATCTGGGTCTGCAAAAAAAAAAGGGAGGTCCTAGGACCTCCCCAACTCAGCTATCGAACAACCTCAGGAGAGGGAGTTGATGGCGTAGTCCAGGTAGCTCTTGAGCTCGTTCAGAGCCTGGGGGCTCATGTCGCGAGGTGAGCAAGCGCGATCGCGGGTGTAGGTGAGTGCTTCCACGTAGGCAGCGGTAGGCAGGTTGAGGGTGCGGTAAACCTCACGGGCGCCGGCAATACCCCACTCGTCGAGGGGGCCAGTGCCGCCCACAACCAGGCAGTAGTTGATGAGGCGCATGTAGTGGCCCAGGTCGCGGTAGCACTTGTCCACCTTGATCTGGTTGCTACCAGCTTCACCTGACTGCTTCAGGTAGGGGTACTTCTTGAAGCAGGCATCGCCGGCCTCACGAACCACTTTGTCCATGCCAGCGGCAAGCTTTTCAGCTGCTTCCAGACGGGCAGTGGCGCGTTGGATATTGCCCTGAACGGCTTCGAGGTCGTTCTGGCTGGGGAAGCGACCGGCTGCATCAGCAGCGGTCACAACGGTGGTGACAACGGATTTCATCGTGTTTTCCTTTTTTGGATTGGAAGAGGTGAGAAGTGGTCGTATTCAGTCGCTCAGGACAGAGCGCTGCTCACACGATCGAAGTAGGAAGCGGCTTCAGCAACCAAGGCGGAGCAATCACCTTGAACGGTTTCCATCTTGCGGAAACGGGTCTCATCCGGATTGGTGCCGGTGGTGTTGGTCTCGTTGATGTGGGCAGTGGAGGATGCCTTCATGATCGCCACAGCGCGGGCTGTGGACTGAAGGGGCACGCCCAGGGCGATGTAGGTCTCCTTCAGGCCGTTGAGGCAACGGTCGTCGAGCACGGAAGCATCACCGGCCAGAAGGGCGTAGCTGATGTAGCGCAGAACGATCTCGCCATCGCGCAGGCAAGCAGCCATGCGGCGGTTGGGGTAGCAGTTGCCACCTGCCTGGATCAGGCCGGTGTTCTCGCAAATCATGCCGGTCACAGCATCGGAAACGATGCAGGAAGCATTTGAGGTGATGGCATTAACTGCGTCGAGGCGCTTGTTGCCCTCGGCGACATAGTTACGAAGGGCGGCCAGTTCACCACTGCCAATGGCAGCGTTTTTGGCGTCAGCGCTTAAAACGGCGCGGGAAAAGGCGTCGAGCATTGGGGGGTATGCCGGGCTAGGGACTTTTATGGGGGCCTCGCACCTTCTCTTGGGCATCCTGATTGCAAATGCAAATTGCAGTTGCGATTAGCCAGGGGCTTGGGAGTGGGCCGTCCATGTGGACTGGAAGCTCAAGGAAGATAACGAAACTCTCGAGAAGAATCCCCTCCCAGAAGCGTCACGCAAGATTTCTTGACCAAAGCCGGCCGCCAGGGGCCAAAACCCTGTTGCCGCCAAGCAACTCCAGGAACGCGGACCCCGCAATTTCCAATTTTCTTTATATTCTGGCAAAAACCCAAGGCTTCGTATCTGTCTGCGGTTGACGTATTTGTAATCTCTAGCCCAGGCCTCTTACTGCCATGAGTGATCCCAGCCTCCAGGAGCTTCTTGAATCGATCGAAGCCCTCACCACCTACCGGGATCGGCTGACCTCGGACGTGAGGTCCATGGGGCAGCGGTTGAAGCTGCCGCAAAAGAAAGTGGACGACACCCTGGCTTCCCATGCTGAACTTCAGCGCATTGAGGAGGTGCTCGCCCAGCTGGTTAGCCAACGGGATGCCCCCCCAAGCCCCTAGGGATATGGACGGTGGGAGCCAGGGGCCATCGGGTTTTAAGGCCTGCGAACGGGAGGCCTGCTTCAGGGTTCGAGGCCAGTAAGTTCGAACTCTCCATCCCTGCCTTCGGCGCGAGCCCCCATGTCTGTCGCCCTTGCCTCCCAGCTGCGAGAAGGCACCAAAAAGGCCCACACGATGGCGGAGAACACCGGCTTCGTGAGCTGTTTCCTCAAGGGCGTGGTCGATAAGGCCAGCTATCGCACCCTGGTGGCCGACCTCTACTTCGTTTACTCCGCCATGGAGGAGGAGTTCGCCAAGCTCAAGGACCACCCGGTGGTGGGTCCGGTGGGGTTTGTTGAGCTCAACCGCCGCGACAGCCTCGAGCAAGACCTCGCCTTCTATTTCGGAGCCGACTGGCGCACTGCGATCACAGCCACCCCCGGTGCCCAAAAATACGTCGCTCGCCTGCACCAGGTGGCAAAAGAAAGCCCCGAGCTTTTGGTGGGTCACCACTACACCCGCTACATCGGTGATCTCTCCGGCGGCCAGATCCTCAAGAACATTGCCCAGAAGGCGATGAACCTGGGTGAGCACGACGGCCTGCGCTTCTACGAATTCGATTCGATCCCCGACGAAAAGGGCTTTAAGGCCAACTACCGCACCGTGCTGGATGGCCTGCCGATTGACCAGGCCATGGCCGATCGCATCGTGGAAGAGGCCAATGGCGCCTTCCACCTCAACATGGTGATGTTCCAAGAGCTTGAGGGCAACCTGATCGCCGCCATCGGCAAGGTGCTATTTGGCTTCCTCACCCGCCGTCAGCGCTCCGGCAGCACTGAGGCCGTGCCCGCCTGAATCGATGCTCAGCACACCACCCCTAACCATGGCGGCTTTCTTGGCCGCCAGCGCCGGCACCTGGCTAACCCGCCGCGCCGTTCACCACCTAGACCATCAAGACGATGAGGCAGGAGATTCAAACCTGACCATCGAGCCCTTCGACGCCTCTGATGCCGTGGTCCAGAGGGTCTGTGAAAGCCTGGACGTAGGTGCGGGTGAGGCGGCTGGGGGGGCGCGCTTTTGGTGGGAAAGCAACCTCAAGGAGGCAAGCCGCAGCGAAGACCAAGCTGCCGTGCTGGTTGATGTGGTGGATGCTCAGAACCCCCGCCGAGGCTTCCTATTGCGCGACAAGGGCTACATCGAAAAACAACCGGTCGTTAGCACCTATGTATTTGCCGAAGACGGCCTGCTCACGATCACGACCCGCTATGACACGAACATCGGCATTGAACGCTGTTGGTTCGTCACGAATGACGTGAGGATTCGGGTCAGCAGCGTGCAGTTTCTTAATGGCGTCAGCATGACCACCTATTGCACCGAGCTTCGCTGCCCCAGTGGCGGCGATCTGGAGGCGATCAGGGCAGAGGCCCAAAGCCGATTCCCCGCTGCCAGCCAGCAACCATCCACCCCAGGCTAAAAACCCCGAATGTTCGACGATTTTCTCAACGAACTCCACGCGGGGATCCAGGCAAGCGGCGGCCAACCCCTGGAAATCCCAGAAGGGCTAGGGGAATGCCATTCCGCCAAGGGCACCAGCGT
Source organism: Cyanobium sp. WAJ14-Wanaka (assembly GCF_024345375.1). NCBI lineage: Bacteria > Bacillati > Cyanobacteriota > Cyanophyceae > Synechococcales > Prochlorococcaceae > Cyanobium > Cyanobium sp. WAJ14-Wanaka. The sequence goes on from NZ_JAGQAZ010000003.1 coordinate 81,714, forward strand.
GATCAAGAGCTGGCTCTGGCAGTTGCCGGGCATTAGGAGGTGGCGGGTCACCCGGTTGGATGCCGGTGAGAGCCTCCAGGTGCTCAACTCCGTGGCCTATCCCGACTACGACCGCGATCAACCGCTCATGGGTATCGATCTGCTCTGGTTCGGAGCCCGTCAAAAACTGGTGGCCGTACTCGACTTCCAGCCCCTATTGCAGACCCCGCAATATCTGGAGCAGCACCTGGAAGGTCTGCGCCAGCTGCAAGAGCAGTTCCCTGAGCTCAGTGGGGAGGAGGCCATGCGTTCCTACGACCCCCACCAGTATTTCTCCCCCTGGTTACTTTTCTGCAGAGGCGATAAGCAGCAGGCAGAAGGCTCCCTGCCTACGGCTTTCACTGCCTTCCTCAAGGCCTACTGGGCCCTGCACAATGCCCCCCAAAAGGCAGTGGGCCTGGAGCCCACGGAGGTGGCTCGCTTGCAGACCGTCTACGACCAATACAGCGCCGAAAGGGATCCCGCCCATGGTCTGTTCACTAGCCATTTCGGCAAGGCCTGGTCAGATCGATTCCTGCAAGAGTTCCTTTTCCCCGGGAGCCTTCTCGAACCCCTCCCAACCCACGATGTCTCCCCATGACCACCACCCCCATGGCCAGAAGCTCCAGCCTCGACCCTGTTGACCTGAAGGGTTGGCGCTGGGCTGTCTTTTTGGATCATGCGGTGGCATCCCTCAAGAACCTGGAACCCGTTGCCTACCCGGTCGACTCCCAATTCCTCAGCCGTGACGGGAGCACCGGCTCCAAGGCCCAGCCCATTGCTGTCAGCACCGCAACTTGGGCCTGCAGCACGGAGAAACTGCGCCAGGTGCGGGCGGCCTGCGTGCAGGCGGGTGCTGCGGCATCGGTGCTCAATTTCGTAATCAATCCTTCCTGCAACTTCGATCTGCCCTTCTTTGGAGCCGATCTGGTCACCCTGCCATCGGGTCATCTGATCGCCCTTGATCTCCAACCAGCGATCAAGACCGATGCTGTTCACACCGAGAAGGTTTGGGAGCGCCTGCTGCCGATCTGGGAGCAATGGCAACATCGCCTGCCCGATGGTGGGCCCATCCCCCCTGAGGCGGAGCCCTACTTCTCCCCTGGCTTTCTCTGGACCCGGATTCCCCATGGGGAGGAAGGCGATGGGCTGATCCAATCGGTGGTCTTTCCTGCCTTCAAGGCCTACCTGGAGCTCTATCTGCAGCTGGTGGCAGAGGCCAACCCGGTGGATGGGGAGCGCCGGCAACAACTTTTGGCCGGCCAGCACCGCTACACCGCGTACCGGGCAGAGAAGGATCCCGCCCGGGGCATGCTCAGTCGCTTCTACGGCTCGGAATGGACCGAGGCCTACATCCACGGAGTGCTGTTCGACCTTTAAATGGCATCACCAAATGGCCCGATGCTGCGAATTGCCATCGTCGGTGCGGGCACTTCAGGCCTGCTACTAACCCTGATGCTCCAACGCCAGGGCCATCGGGTAAGCCTGTTTGAGCGGAGCTCTGCGCCCCGCGCCGAGGGTTGCGGGATTTTGCTGGTGGCTGCCGGGGTGCAGGCGGTGCTGGAGGCGGGTGTGCCGGGCCTTGTCGAAAACCTGATAGCCGCGGGTCAAAAGGTACAGACCTTCCACATACGCAACCTGGTGGGGAGGTCAATCAACTCCTCTCCAGCCGAGCAGCGTCCAGGAGAGCCACCCGGCCTTTTGATTCATCGCAGCGCCATTTTGAAGACCCTCTGGCAAGAGGTCGACCCTGACCTCTTCCATGGAAATTGTGCCGTGGCCAATTGCCATCAGGATGAAACAGGTGTGAGCGTGGAATTCAGCGATGGCCGTAGCTGGCAGGGGGATTTGCTGATCGGCGCCGACGGCATTTTTTCGCAGGTGGCCATGGTGGTGGCACCGGAAAGGCACCTCAATTACCTGGGTGATCGGGTGTGGCGTGGTGTGGTCGCCGACGACCACTTCTGCACCAACGGCGATTTCTTTGTCTATGCAAGGGGCCGTGGCATCTACGCCAACTTTTTCGACCTGGGCCGCGATGAACAGGGCATAGCCCAAACCCATTGGGGTTTTTTCAACGAAGAAGACCTGCCAGCAGAGCGCAGTGAGCAACGCCGACTTCTGCAGGAACCAGTTCCCCCTGGGGCCCTGGCAAAACTTGCAGCCGATGCTGCTGACCTGATCGCCAGCACCCCGGCAACCCGGGTGATCGCCAATTGGTCGTTCGACCTCGACCCCCTGCCGCGCCTAGCCATTGGCAGGATTGGCCTGATCGGCGATGCCGCCCACGCAATGAGCTCCTCCCAGGCCCGGGGCATGACAGCGGGGCTTGAGGATGCCCTGGTGATGGCCAGGGCCCTGGCATCTTTTCCCACAGACCCCTGCGCCGCCTTAGGTGCGTACCAGACAGAGCGACTGCCAGTGGTTCACAAATACCAGAATCAAAGTAGAGAAGTGAGCAATCGGGTTGGCCGCAGCCGTAGGCCGCAAAGTCAGCATCAAGCTCCCAGCTCTGCACCATGAGAACCATGGCCGGCAATGCCTATCCTGATGCCGGGAACTCCACAGCAGGGGAACCGATCACGGAGGCCGAAGCCCTTAGGCGCCTGCTCCAAAGCGAAGACCATTCCCAGCAGTACTACGGAGCCTGGTGGCTGGGCCGGATGCGCAGCCAGCACCCGGAGGCCGTGCCCCTGCTTTGCCGAGCCCTAAACCAACGGCGTCCCAGGGATCCAGGTGCTGGGGTAGAGGAAAACGCCGTGGCCCGCAATGCGGCCCGGGCCCTGGGCAAGTTGGCGCCCGCCGCCCTGGCGGCCATTCCCGACCTACTGGCCAGCCTTGAAGACCCAGACGATGGCCTGCGCGAGGCCGCAGCCCGGGCCCTAGGGGAACTGAAGGCCACCGAGGCCGTAGCCCCGATTTGCGCCCGGCTCGCCAGTGGACCAGAGCTGGCTGGGGGGCAAAGGGCTGATGGGCCCAGGCTGCAAGAACCCTGCGAGGCCCTGCTGGAGGCCCTGGGCGACATCGGCCTAGCCACACCAGAGGTGCTGGCGGTGGTGGAGCCCTTCACGGGCCATGGGCGTCCCCTGATCCGCAGTGCCGCAGCCCGCACCCTGTTGCAGCTCGGCGGTGATGCCCAATGGAGCGAGCTCCTAATCGAGCTGCTGGAGCACCCCCAACTCCAGGTGCGGCGAGCTGCCCTGATGGACCTGGGGGCAACCGGCTGGAGGCCAGCCCTGGAGCCGATCTCGCGCACCCTGGCCGAAAACAGCTTGAAATTAATGGCCCTACGCGGCCTGGTGGAGAAGGGCCAGGGTGAACCCGGCGAAACCGCCCTACTGGCCTGCATGGATTCCCTGCTGTGAGCGCCAGTCGTCCCGTGGGCCCGGATTTAGATGCGCTGATCAGGGCAGTGCGGAAAGCTGCCAGCAGCGAGGCCCTACTGCTGGCAACCCAGGAGCTGGCCAGCTGCGGCCAACCGGGGGCTGCCCCCACCCTGGTGGAGGTGCTCGGCTTCAACAATCCCGGAGCCGCCGTGGCCGCGGTGGACGGCCTAATTGGCCTGGGGCCGACAGCGGTAGAAGCCCTACTGCTGCTGGATCAACAAAACTATGGGGCCCGGGCCTGGGCGGTGCGGGCCCTGGCCGGCATCGGCGACGTGCGCGGGCTGGAATTGCTGCTGGATGCCCTTGGCAGCGATGTGGCCGCCAGTGTGCGCCGGGCCGCCGCCAAGGGCTTGGGCCAGCTGCAACTGGCTGAATTAGAAGCACGGCGCCAGCAGGAGATCCGCTGCCTTTGCCTTGAAGCCCTGCTGGCAGCCTGTGGCGATGGGGAATGGGTGGTGCGCTACGCCGTGGTGGTGGGCCTCGAGGCCCTTGGAGCGGGCCTGGAGCTCGGCTCCGAGGGCCACGGCAAGTTGCTGGCGGGGCTGGGCGGGCTCCAACGGCCCAGCAATGAAAATCCCAAAGTGGTGCAGCTAAGGGCCAACCTGGCCCTCGAGCGCCTCCAATCCCCATGACAGCTTCAGCCAAACCATCACTGCTGTTTGTCTGCCTGGGCAACATCTGCCGCTCCCCAGCCGCCGAGGGGGTGTTTCTGCACCTGAGCGAAAACCAGGGAACCGGCGATTGCTTTGAGGTCGACTCGGCCGGCACCGGGGGCTGGCATGTGGGCAAACCGGCCGATGGGCGGATGCGGAGCGCGGCCCAGGCCCGGGGGATTGAGCTGCCCAGCCGGGCCCGTCAGATCGAAATTGCGGACCTAAACCGCTTCGATTGGATCCTGACGATGGATTCGGACAACCTGGCCCATGTGCAGGCCATGGCCAAGCACCACGGGCAAGCCACGGCCAAAATCCTGCCGATCACCAGCTTTTGCAGTGGTTTTAGCGTCAGGGATGTGCCCGATCCCTACTACGGCGGCCCCGAGGGTTTCGAGCAAGTGCTCGACCTACTCGATGACGCCTGCAGGGGCCTCCTGGAGCACCTGGCCTCCTAATGGGGGGCGGGCCAGGCCTCCTCGGGCACCCGATCACGGAACAGATCGACTAAGGCCTGGATCACCGCCCCGATCTCCATACCGTCGGTAACCAGCTCAATCGCATCTGCGGCCTGGCACAGGGGCGCCACGGCGCGAGTGGAGTCGAGGTGGTCGCGCTCGGCGATCTGCTGCTCCAACTCCTCGAGGGGAGGCACCGCAAAGCCCCGCTGCTGGAGATCCGCCGCCCGCCGCCGGGCCCGTTCGGTGGTGGTGGCCGTTAGGAACACCTTCAATTCAGCGTCTGGGAAAACGGCGGTGCCGATATCGCGCCCCTCCGCCACCAAGCCCCCCCGCTGGCCCATGGCCTGTTGCTGGCTGGTAAGGGCTGCGCGCACGCAGCCATGGGCCGCCACCAGGGACACCTGGGCCGTAACTCCGGGGCTACGAATCGCATCCGTGACCTCATGGCCATTAATGCGCACCTGCTGCTCTCCGCCGGCCGCCGTAGTAAGCCGCAAATCCAAGTCCACCAGCAGGGGCGCCACCGCCTGGCCATCGGCTGGATCAACGCCCTGCTGCTGCACCCACCAGGTGAGGGCCCGGTACATCGATCCCGTGTCGAGATAAATCAGGCCCAAACGCTTGGCAAAAGCCTTGGTAACAGTGCTTTTGCCCGCCCCAGCGGGGCCATCAATGGCAACGATCGGAGAGCGGCTCATCAGGAAGGTGTGGTCGATCAAACGGCTAGACCCACAGCGCACGGCGGCGGCCAAAAGGCCCACCCCCGCCAGGGCAGTCAGTGGCCTCAGGTTATGGGCCGACACCAACTCCACATACTCAACCGCCAGGCCCGCCGCCTCGAGCCGTTGGCGTACGCCGGCAATCAGGGATTTCGCAGACAGTGGGTCTTTGGCTTGGGTCTGGTCCTGGGCCTTGATCGCCCCAGCTGCAGCCGCCAGGGCCCCTGGCAAGGCCCATGCCTGCTCCATTTGCCCAGGCTCGAGGTAGCGGTTGCGGGAACTGCAGGCCAGCCCGTGGTCTTCCCGCACGGTGGCGCAGCCCTCAATCCAAGCCTGGAAACCCAAGTCGGAAGCCACCCGCCGCAGGATTATCAGCTGCTGCCAATCCTTTTCCCCCATCACCAACCGATCGGGCCGCACAAGCTGCAAAAGCCGAGTAACAACAGTGGCCACGCCGTTGAAGTGGCCGGGGCGACTGCGGCCACAAAGAACCTCCTGCAGGCTGGCCGCCGGCTGAATCGCCGTGAGCTCCTCCACGCCTTTGGGATAGATCTCAGCCACCGAGGGGGCAAAAACTGCAGCCACACACCCCTGCTCAGCCACCGCCAAATCGGCCGCCAGATCCCTGGGATAGCGGCTGAAATCCTCGCCAGGACCAAATTGGCTGGGATTTACAAAGATGCTGGCAAGCACCGCTGGCTGGCCAGCGCCCCGCAGCTCGGTGGCCCTGCAAAAGAGCCGTAGGTGGCCTTGGTGCAGCGCCCCCATCGTGGGCACGAAATGCACGGGCCCAGGCTGTTGCTGCCGCCAGAGGGCCAGGTCACTGCAACTTTGAAGAAGCTGGAGAGCCAAGGCGGATCAATCCAAACAAAAACCCACCCGCCAGATTGGCGGATGGGTCGCGGTGACTCGATTTACTGGATCACTTCGAGCTTGACGGGAGCCAGGCCGCTGGCGGTAAGGCCGAGCTGGTTGGCTGCCCCATGGGCAATGTCAATAACGCGGTTGCCATGGAAGGGTCCGCGGTCATTGATGCGAACCATCGCCGTTTTGCCGTTAGCCATGTTGGTGACACGCACCTTGGTGCCGAAGGGCAAGGAACGGTGGGCGGCGGTGAAGGTTCCGGGACGGAGCACTTCACCGCTGGAGGTGCGGTTGCCGTAGAGGCCAGGTCCATACCAGCTGGCTTGGCCTTGGAAGGCCCTGATGACCTTGGCGGTGGGAATGGCGAGGGGAGCAATCGGCAACTCAGGACCCAACTGGATTAGGGGATCTTCTGAACTGGCATTGCCACCGGCCTCGCGGATAGCGACCTCGGTGCTGGGACTTGCTGTCTGAAGCTCACCGAATTGGGTGGAAGCTCTGCTCGATTCGGCCAATGCGGGAACAAGGGCGCTACCAGAGAGAGACAGGGCAAGGGCCCCTAGGAAGAAGGTGCGACGCATAACAAACGAAACCCGCCGCCTTAAGGGGCAGCAACCACAAGCGAATTAGTGGTTCATCAGCGTTGGATTTGCTTGTCAGCCAAAACCAAGAATTGAAAAACCCAAATGGGAGTTCCTCAAAATCGTGGCGGGTTTGAGAAGCGAATTCGCCGGTGGAGTTCCTATCTCGAATTAACAACCCCGGAAACCTATCCGCCTTTCCGAAGGCTTTTGGTGCAGTTAGCCACCATCATCTTTGATCAGCAATCACTATCGAACCGCCCCAGCCCAGGCCCTACCTGGGCTTCCGGGCAGCCCGCAAGCCCCTGGCGATCAGCGAGGCAAATCACTGACATAAGTCCAGCTGATCGTCAATTGTGCCAATCGCCGGGTCGTCCACGGCCAGTGGCCGGAAACTGGCGTTGGCCAGCCCCGGCATTGGAGGATCTCCAAAGCAGTTACCAGAGCGCCTTCTCGATGGACTACCGCACAGCCGGGGTAGACGTGGCCGCAGGCAGGGCCTTCGTGGAGCGGATCAGGTCCAGTGTGGAATCAACCCGCCGGCCTGAGGTGGTGGGAGGCCTGGGGGGATTTGGGGGCTTCTGCCGCCTGCCAGCGGGCCTCAAGGAACCCCTACTGGTCGCCGGCAGCGATGGGGTGGGCACCAAGCTCGAATTGGCCCAGGCCCACGGCCAGCACCACAACGTGGGCATCGACCTGGTGGCGATGTGCGTAAACGATGTGATCACAAGTGGCGCTGAGCCGCTTTTCTTCCTCGACTACATCGCCACCGGCAAGCTCAGCCCGGAGGCAATGGCTGCCGTGGTGGAGGGCATTGCCGATGGCTGCCGCCAGAGCGGTTGCGCCTTGCTAGGTGGCGAAACCGCCGAGATGCCTGGCTTCTACGGACCAGGGCGCTACGACCTTGCCGGCTTCTGTGTGGCCGTGGTGGAGGCGGCCGAGGTGATCGACGGCCATCTGGTGCAAGCCGGTGATCGAATTCTGGCCGTGGCCAGCAGCGGGGCCCACAGCAATGGCTTCAGCCTGGTGCGACGCATCCTCGAAGACCAGGGCGTCAGCGATGCAACCCTGCTGCCGGGCAAAGAAGAAGGCCTAATAAACGCACTGCTGGCCCCCACCCGCCTCTATGGAGAACTGACAAAAGCCCTAAAGGCGGCGGCCACCCCATTGCACGGCATGGCCCACATCACCGGTGGCGGGCTGCCGGAAAACCTGCCCCGCTGCATACCCGCCGGCCTCCACGGCCGCATTGATCCAGGCAGCTGGCCCAGGCCAGCCATCTACCAATGGCTGCAGAACGCGGGGGAGGTGCCAGAAGCAGATATGTGGAACACCTTCAACCTGGGGGTGGGCTTTTGCCTGGTGGTGCCGCCCAACGCAGTGGCAGCGGCCCTGGCCACCTGCGCAGCCCAGGGCTACGAAGCCTGGGAGTTGGGAGAGGTGGTCCCAGGGCCTGCCCCAGCAGTGGGATTGGCGGGCTTGCCGGGGATCCAGCCTGGGCCACTAGGCTGCCTGTAGCGGATTCCGGGCACCTAGGCCCCGGGGATCTTGTCGGTTGGGATCGCGATCGCAACGGAATCAAGCAATAGGCCCTTAATAAGGATCGGATGTCATGACCTTTAATTCCAGCGAAATTGCGATTGGCAACAGCAGCAGCCAGGCCAGCGCGCCTTCCCCTATCCCGGCACCGATAGCCACCGGCCAACGCCTGACCCGGCGCCGCAGCTCAGCCGGCCCCCTGGCGCCGGTGCGCCCCCAACGGCCGAAGGATGGCTATGGAGCCCCCCAGCGGCCTGCCTATCCCATGGGTGGTGGCGGGGGCATGCGTCCCACCTTCCTCACCCTGCGCGACCACGGCAAGGTTTTTGTGGCCGATCTGCCCCGGCTCTCCGATGGCCAATTGGCCCACGTGGCCAAGGAGGTGCATGAGGTTCTCGACAGCCTCACCCGTCGATTGGCGGAACTTGAAACCCAAAGCTTTCTCTCCCAACCAGAGCAGGACACCCGCATTCGCGCTGCCACCAAGCGTGATGTGACCGAAAGGTTTATCCGGGCCATCGCCGAAGAGCAGGACCTGCGCCGCAACAATCCAGCCCTGCGGGCCGCCGCGGGCGAATCCCTGGCCCGGGCCTTCCTCGAGCTGGCCCGCCACCGCTTACCCGGATCCACCTTTGATTCGCTGCTGCAGGAAGCCTTGGAAGCCTGTGGACCAAATGCCGAAGGGGCTGAAGAGGCCCACGCAGCCAACCCCGTGGTGCCGATGGTGCGTCCCCAGGCGCTGCCGGTGGTGCTCACTCCAGACGTGAACGAGCAAATCGAAGCCAGCTAGAGCGGTGCAAAATCTGTCATCCAGCCCCGAGAAGCCCAGCGAAGAAGGGCAGCAGGAAACTGCCCCAGCCCCTGATCCCGTGCTCTGCAAGCACTGTGGACGCACCGCCAGCAACGGCATTAGCTGCGAAGGCATTTGCGTAGCTGATTCGGGCTATTGAAATGAACAGGCTGGGCCTGGCCTTGGCTCTCAACTTCAGTGCCGTGTTAACAGCAGCAGCCCAGGCCGGGGGATTTGGCCGCTGGGAAACCCAGCTGGGTAGTTGCCAAATCGAGCACCGCATCGCCAGGCTCGGGCAGCAAACAGTGGCCAATAACTGCCGCAGGATGCGGCTAGAGCAAAATATCGAGGGCCTGCTGAGCGCCAGATTCATTGCCCCCGGCCGGGAGCTGATTTTCGTGGGCTCCCTTGGGAAAGGTCAAAAGCCGATGCTTTGCAATGGCGATGGAGGCTGCAAGCCGGAAATGCCGATCAAGCTTTTGGTCAGCACGGTGGCAGAAGCAGCTTTTGATAACGGTGGCCTGGCAAGAGGCATCCCCCATGCCCAGCTGGCGCGGGGCGAATGTGAAGTGACGAACAGAAGCGTCAATTGCCAGGCTTCTAACGGGGAAGGGGAGAGCTGGCATGCCAGCGCCAGCCTTTAGGACCTATTTCTTGGCGGCCTCTGCGTTGCTGTCGGAGCTGTTTTGATGGCCATCTAGGTGCTTTTCGCAGGCCTGGGCTGGGGCTGGGGACCAGGTCGAGGCCGCACCTACGAAAACCGCGGCAAAAAGCAGGGTGGTGGCGACCAGGCGTTTCATCGGGATAGGGGAGCTGTCTAGGTCTGTCAAGATTAAGCCGCAGCTGCGCTGCCAGCTGGGTTGACTTGGGATCCAGCACCAGCCGACTTCTTACCATTACTGAGTTGTTGAGTTCCTCACTTGGAGCCCTCACCACCCCATTACCTGGATGCGCTGGACCACCTCTGCCACCAGGTGGACGGTGACCCTGAATTTGGGCAGCAGTTTTACGAAGCCTCCACACCAGAGCAGATGGTGGAGCTAGCGATGGAAAGCGGGATTTTGATTGATGCCGACGACTTCCGGGCCCTACTGAGAAGCGGCAGCACTGAATTTTGGGAGGTTCGCGGAGACGAGGAGCACAACCCGATTACCCATCTGCAGAGGGTCTTTCGGATTTCATGCTGAACAGGGGCACCCTGGGCGTTTTCTAGACCCGAAGGCACCCGGATCGGCCAAAAGTGCCTGTCGATACCCATTCCCCCATCGCAGCCGATTAAGATTTGTAAAGAAATTTTCAAATCCATGGATTGGTCCGCGGCCTTTTCGGCTCTACCTTCTTCTGAACTAGACAAACTAGCGATTTTGAGGGTGATCGAATGCACAAATGGCGTCATTCAAAATCTGTATAGGGAGGGCAGCCCTGATGCCCTATCCGTGGATGAAACCCGCCAAGCGATGAAATTCTCCATGTCATGCATCAAAAGCATGGCAATCCCAATGGGTGATCAGCAAGTCACATTTTGTGAGCCCACGGCTGGTCTATTTACTGAAATAAGGCGTCTTTATATCAGCGGAGCCAAAAACAACAATACAGCGGATTGGGCTGAGTTTCTGCGCGCCTCAGAAGCAAACCTAAGGGCCATAGGTCTTGAGAGGATAGAAGCTGCCAAGCGGGAAATTTTCTACCACATCTATGACCTCCCACCCCACACCCTGGATTGGGGCGTGGACTACATCAAAGGATTCATAGGGGCCAGGATCTAGCTGCCAATACAAATCGCCACTGCAATCATTCAATGCTGATGGCGGTGATGGTCATCACTGGCATGGGGATGCGCGTGTGTGATGGGTTCGTGTTTATGGGTATGGGAATGCCATAAAGGTTGATCCTGTTTTGTATCATCTGTTTCCCCATTTGGATGCTCATGGGCATGGTGGGGGTCCTGATCAATTGGGGAGTGACAGTGCTTGTGCTCATGCCACTCTTCGCTGTGGCGATGCCAATGGGCATGGTCTTCTAGAAGCAACAGGGCAATGCCCCCAACCATCAAGGCACCAGCGGCAAGCAGATTGCTGCCCATTGTTTCCTTTAAGACGACAACTGAAAAACCAGCACCAACGAAAGGTGCCGTCGCAAAAATTACCGATTCCCTGGCAGCACCCAATTCCCTTAATGCCAGCAAATCCAACCAGATAGAAAGTCCATATCCGATGCCACCAATTACAAGGAAGAGTGCCGTCTCGATAGGCGTGGGGAACCTTGCTCCTGCCATACCAGCAACAATCAGCATCGGTACTGCAGCACCAACTGATTTCAGCAAGGCAACTTGGATTGGATCCCTGATGCTCAGGCGCTGACTGATGTTGTTGTCAATGCCCCATCCCAGACACGCCAGGGCAATAAGAACTGCTCCGTAAAGGGTGGGACCAGTGGTTGTTCCACCACCAATGATCACTGCGCCAGCAAGGATCAGTACCGCTGCGGTGATTCCTTTGCTGCTGAGGTGCTCTCTACCCACCACGATGGCGATTCCCATCGTGAAGATCGCCTCTAGGTTCAGCAGCAGGGATGCGGACCCCGCCGAAAGAAGCGCCAGGCTACTTACTAAACAGATGGGCGCTGCGATGCCACCGATCAAGGTCAGCATTGCCAGCATCCCAAGATCTTGGCGTTTAACCGAACTCTCCTGGTTGCTTTTGCCCAGCACACTCCTTGCTGCTAGCAACACAAGCGCAGACCCGCCATAGAGCAGACCCGCAATCGAAAGTGGCGACCCTGAGGCGGTGAGGGTGCTGATGAGTGGGGCGCTCAATCCGAAGGTCACTGCAGCAAGCAGACCCCTGAGCAAACCCTGGTGCTGGCGGTTCATCAAACCAGCGTAAATCGCGTATCCCACTGCTTTCAAGCGCCTGTTACCCCCGACACCTGACCTCGGTAGGGGTAGGGGTGTCCGCTTGAACACCTACGGCAATCCCCCTATGACGTAAGTGTAAATGCCTAATAGCGTTGACGAGTCGCAATGAGCGACGGGAGACCCATCCTTGGCGGAGTCGAACACGCCAGGGATTTTTTTGTAAACAGACATTGCGCCTGCTCACGTTTAACACCAGTGCCTGACTGGAATAATTTGCCTATGGCGGTGTTCGACCCGTCCATAGGTTGAGGAAGTGGGCGGAGGTTCCGGTTATGCGGGATTTGGTTACTGCAAAACTTTCTGAATCATTGCCCTCGTACCGATTTGTTTGTCAGATCACAAAGGTGTGATGCTTCTGGCGCGAATATTCATTTGGCATATTTAAGGCCGTCGCCGATACATCTTGAAGTCGCCTGCGTCACTTTCGCACTCTTTTTCAGTGAAACAATAAGTTATTGGTCAAATCATTCTTTTCTCTCATGCGGATCATCCGTTCTGAGGATCAGTACTGCCTACTGTTGACAAAGGCAGAGGCGGAGTGCCTTTCGGACGTCTGTGCCATGGTGTTCTTGGCGGGTCAAACCGATCCACGGGCAACGCTTCCGCCACAGATGAATGTCCTGCTGAGCACCCTGTTTGACGTACTCCGCAAATGTGCCTCACAAGATGGCGTGGAACCCTTTGCCCCGTCAGCGAACCCGTAAAGAGTGATTGAGGCAACCTTCGCACCGTAAATCCACGCTTTCTACAGGGTCTTGGGTGCTGTGGTGCTTCAGAACCTACCCTTCACCAGACAGTGCCCCCAGTGTGACCAGTGACTTCCTGTTCGACCTGTAGGCACTTCAGCGGGCGCGTTGCTCCTCAGGGGATTTGCCTGGTTTGGCAGAAGGTGATGACCTCAGCGCAGGCAGCGGTCCATGTTTGTTCGATGTGGGAGGCGGTCAAGCGACCCTGAAGTGGGAGGTGGTGGGCGCTGCGTTGAACCTCTATGGGTTGCTGTTCACTCACATAGGTATGTATCGCTACGGCACACAGAAACGGTGCTGGGTAAAAAGGGGCACCCCTGGGTGAAGCCGTCGTGGTCTTATCTGGTCTGCCATCTCTGTTGGCGATAACAGGCGTTGCGGGTTTTCTGGTCTTACAGGTTGCTTTGGGTGCTTTTTAGTATGAAGCGCTAAGTACCTTGCTCCTTTTGAGGGTATTGCCTCTTAAAGCACCTGAGGTATGGTGCTCCTTATGGCAAAACAAGTGCGTTTCACCCTCGCTAAGGCAATCGCCAAGGCAAATCTGCGTCGTGCTGAGACAGGTGAAAAGGCAATCACGATGAACTCGCTGGCAACTCAGGCAGGAGTGGCAGCAACGACCATCACAAGGTTGGGGCGTATTGCTGACGACCCAAAAGCGGCATCGGCACTTTCTTTGGAGTTGGCGGGAAAAATTGTGACGGTGCTGGATTGTGAGATTGGGGATTTGTTGGAGGTTTTTGAGGGGTAGTGCTCGTTCAGAACTGCTTTTCCAGAGCATCTGCCACAACTGACTCAATCTTCTTTCCAAGATCCTCCCTCGACCACTCCTCAGAAATCATTTCGGCTTGCTAGAGCACCAAATCAATCGCCGCCGGGTCCTATCGCCCAGCGGACAATCCAGTAGTGCTCCTGACTGATCAACCAATCGATGGCGCTTTTTTGTTGATTCAGCACGACGCTGAGCAGCCCGATAAGCATCCGCCTGGTTTTGCTTGGTTTGGGAGTGCTTCCAGTTGCCGTTTTGATCTTGGTATTCGATGTTGATGGTCATACCTTGGATTTGATCGAAGATTCAGTGATGACGTGATAAAATCCTGACAGTATCTGTAATGGACACAGGTTAAATGAAGACTACAGCGGTTGTAATTGGTTTTCTCCTTTCTACGGCAATCGCTTCGCCATCCATTGCTCAACAACCTATTGATACTCCAAGTAGTGCAGTTCCTGCACCTGGAGAACCCCCCTTCACCAAGGAACTACCCAATGACATTGATTGGAAGTCTCCCCAAGAGACACCGCCTTACTCAACAATATTAAAAATCAAAAGCGCATTTGATGGATCTGCTGAGTATGTAGTTTTTGATAAGGATTGGCGCAACAATATGAATGGAACGGAGACAGGGATAAGAACTAGGTGGTCAAGCGATAAATTAGAGGGTCAAATTTATCTCAAAGCAGGATGCGGAATTCTCGCCTGTCCATTTGGCAGCATTATTGATATAAGAGGCCTTCCTAGTCCTATTGTCATTAGTTCAGGCGGACAAGAATTCAGAATTTATGGTGAGGATGGCGAGTTCATATTACCAACTGCTTTTGGCAAGTCTCTCGCAGAGATTGCTACTTCTGTCACTGTCAAGATTGGAGAATCAGGAAAGACTTTCACTCTGGGCAAAGGAAGTGTAGATGCACTAAAGAAACTTTTTTTGGCAATTTCTACTAAGGAAGAACCTCCAAAATTTATCCTCTCAGCAGAACCTCTTCAGCAGAAGTCGACATCATTCCAAAAGCAAGTTGCATCTGCTCTTACTAGAGTTGTGGGTATAAAAAGTCCAAAGGGTAGTGGGACAGCATTTGTGGCAGAAAGCACAGGAATTCTTCTGACTAATCGGCACGTCGTCGGTTCATCTAAAAAAATTGAAGTCACATATTCTGACGGAACTAAAAAGGATGGTGATGTAATATTCAAGGATAGGGAAATTGACCTAGCAGTAATCAAAGTTGTTTCGCCTCCTAAAATCTCGCCTCTTCCGCTGTGTTACGCAACCTATCCAAAACCCGCCGAAGACGTAATTGTTCTGGGTAATCCTTTGGGTCTCGCTAACACTGTTACAAAGGGGATAGTCAGCGCACTAAGGAGATCTGATGGCGACCTGAAGAGCGTTACTCCAGAAGGAACTACCTTGATACAAACTGATGCCGCCATAAATCCTGGAAATAGTGGCGGACCAATGCTGAATCAGGATGGTGAGGTCATTGGAATCGTTTCATTTAAGAAATCCTCTGGAGAAGGCACAGGATTTGCCATCTCGATAGTTGATGCACTTCAAGCAATGAAGGTCAAGAAACCTGGAATTGCAAAAAATCTCGCAATCAGCGAATGTGGCAACCTAATACCTTCCGTGTCCAATAAGGTAAAGAAATAAACTACTTCAGCGTTTCACACGCCTCCCCGTCGCCATCACGATCCAGGTAGGTATGCCCTTGCTTAAGCAGTTCCTGTGCCTTGCTCCAGGACCCGATTTCCTTACAGCGATACCTGCCGCCTCCTGACGCTCCAGAGGTGGAGGCCCTATTGCCACGCCTTGAGCGCCTGTAATCCCAGGGACGCTGGATTCCACCAGTCACAGACCAGACGCCAATTCCCTGGGCACGGGCATCTGTCTCCAATTGGGAGTAGGTCTCACGGTCACACCCACTGATGTATTGCCAGTAGACGAAGGCATCTCCAGATCCCACCAGGGTTTGGTTGATGTTTGTTCCTACCTTGAATACCTCAGCGACACTTCTGCCGTAGCGATCGGTTGCCTTGGTCTTCAGGGTGACCTGTGAACCAATGGGAAGCAGACCCTGGAGTTTTTGCCTTGCTGCTAATCCATAGGGTGCCTGGGAGGTTTCTGGAGCATCAATACAGGCAAAGCGAACCTTGATCCGTTGGGATCCTTCGCTAACCGTGATTGTGTCTCCATCACCAATTGAGAGGACATTTGCCGCTTTTGCAGTAGGCGCTAACAGCGCAAGCAGTAATGGCAGATGAAAACCAATAATTAATCTAAACTTGCATCTCTTTAGTCGGGCAATTCTTGCTATTTCACGATAAACTATAATTTAACCATAATTCTGGTAGTATTGTAGTTGTGCTGACGTTTACCCATGGTTGAATCTCCTGCTGAATCAACGAAAAAATCCAATGGTTGTGCTGGTTGTTTATCTGTTGTCGGAATTTTGTTCTTAATACTTGTTGGCGTCGGTTTATTCCAATCAAGTACGCAAACGCCTGAACAAAAATTGGAAGAGTGGTATGCCGAGGTTTCCCATGTCTCCTGTGAGAGAATATTGAAAGAACGGTTGAAGGATCCTGATAGTTATCGGCAAATAAGTGATTTTGCTGTAGCGAAAGATACTGGTACGGAAAAAAATGTTGTTTGGAGATTTAGGGCAAAAAATGGGTTTGGAGGTTATGGTGTTTCCGCTGCTATTTGCAAGGTTAGCAAAAAAGATGGCGGTAGTGTTAACCCATCCATTGTGGGCGAATAAAATTAAGATTTTGTTGTCATCTTTTTGACTCACTGCAGTTATGTCCTTGCGGTGTGTTACGGATGCTGAGAAGCGCAATAAAACTTCTTGCCTGGATTTACTTTCACTAGTTCATTCGCCTCTTGCCAGTACCTCCATCTTCCTTCTACTGAAAGCATCCAAGTCGTTGTTTCTTGTCTAGTTCCTCAGCAACTGTAATGGCATTGTCCCAGTTCACCGCACTTGATTCTCCATATTTCTCGGAATATTGCTGCTGGGCAAATTCCATAATTTGCCCTCTTGATATTTTACCCATTTGATACCAGGTGCAGGAGGCAATAATGGCAATAGCAGCATTACCTTGAATCTGGGGTCTCTTGTCTCCCGCTGTTTTCCCATCAATTTCATGCCTGTTGCCTATTTCTTGCAGTGGATTGTCTATACCGGCAATCCTGCACTTTTTAGGGTTAATTTTTTGTGCTTCTTTTGCTATTGATTCATACTGTTGAAATGCATATTGCAGACTAGTGTTGTCCCTGACCAGGAGATTCCTGAACGTCAATGTCTTGTCGCAGGATGCCTTTATCAGAATCTTCGCAATTCTTTTGTTTTCAGCGACTTCCTTCGTATCTTTTGTTTCCCATTTCCAGTCATCGTTGCTACTATCATCAAGCATGACGAAAAGGAATGCAGTCCCAAGTGCCAAGAATAGAAAATATACGTAGTATTTTTTACACCAGGAAACAATACGGATAGGGTTAGGGTGCTGTTTAATCACTTATGCCTTTGCAGTTTTGCTTGCATTATTGGATATTTTAGTTCATTTATTCCCCCACAACTCCAACCCCAGACCCGCCAACGCTGCTGCCCTCCTCAGGCACGAGGACGCAGCAACCTCAGCAGCAGGTGCTTTGGACGCTGACTCCAACGGTTCTGATGCCACTGCTGGGTAGTGAAGCAGGTCTCCATCAGAGGTAGGGATGGTCAAACGCCCAATTACCACCACAGCGCCACCAACCTCTTGAACGCTCTGAACCTCCCAGCACCAACCAGGGGCACGGTGATGAAGGTGACGGGCAATGGTGTTCCAGGGGCAGCAGGTGAGGGTGGTGTTTCCCTGCTTCCTGGTCTTGATGTGCCTTGGATCTATGGGGCGCGACAGATCCGAAAGGGCTTCGGCAGTAGGGCGTAATGAAAACTTGGTGGTAGTGGCGGCGGTTGCCTGGGTGCCGTTGGTGAAACGCCAAGCCAATGGCGACCTGCTGATTGCTAGCAGACCTACTAGTTGAGTCTGTACAGGTTCTTAATCATTTGCGTGCACATCCCAGTTGCTTACGACATGGTGTCTCTCAACGCGAGTGATGCCAGTGCGCAGTTGCAATATTATTTAGCTTGTCAGAAGGTGTGTATGCGCCGCCTGAGGCTTGAACGTAAGAGCCCACATAGGAATTAACGCAATCATTTAATTCGCTCCCTGATGCATTGTTGGCTCCCACAACTGCTATGCCGAGTGTCACTGTAAATAGTACTACTTTGTTGCTTGTCATAGTGGCAGAGTTTCTATACTTTGGCACAATGCATGCGTTGGCTTGTTTTACTGTCAGATTGTATTTCTTGCCAATAGTCTATGCCCATACCCAATGCCGCTCCCTTAGCCACCACCCTCTCCCACCGCATTCCTCACTCCTTCTTGTGCCGCCCAGCTCTGGCGCCTTCTATATGTCCTGCCAGCACTTCCGTTACGAGGTCGGCAACCGTTGCGAAACCCTGCTCACCTGCCCGATCCATCAGCGCCTGATACCTCAGGGAGATCACCTCACCAGTCGCTGCTCCCAATGGGTTGCTCGACGGGAGGTGGTGCTTGGGTGGTGTTCTGAGGGGTGACGTGGGAGCGACTTCGTCGGTAGGGGAATTGAAGGGCGAGAGCTCTGGTCCAATCCCGAAAGGGATTCCCCTACCGACTGGAACGCCGCCGAGGCGACGCCTGTGGTTAGCGCTTAACGCTAAAAACATCGTGTTTGGCACAACTTAAGCGGCAACCTGCACGCGTAAATCAGCGCCTCGTCTCACGCATTAAACAAAGGCGGCACCCAGATTCGAACTGGGGGTAAAGGATTTGCAATCCTCTGCCTTACCACTTGGCCATGCCGCCGGCCAGGGAGCAAAATCCCTTAATCGGATCGTATCAGCCATGGCATGTCCTCCCGCCTGCTGGTCTTAAGCAACGGCCACGGGGAGGATTTAATTGCCCTCCGGGTGATCGAAGCCCTGGTCAAGCGCGGTGGCTGTCCGCCCATCGCGGTACTGCCCCTGGTGGGGGAGGGCGAAGTCTTTGGCCCCGCCAGTCGCAATGGCAGCCTCGAACTGGTCGGAGCCAGGCAAAAACTGCCCAGCGGTGGCTTCAGCAACCAAAGCCTGGGCGGCCTGGGCCGGGATCTAGCCGCCGGACTGCCCCTATTGAGCTGGCTCCAGTGGCAGCTGGTGCGGCGCTGGGGGAAAACGGGCAATCCCGTGCTTGCCGTTGGCGACCTTTGGCCCCTGCTGTTGGCCTCCTTGAGCGGAGCGCCCTTTGGCTTCATCGGCACCCCCAAGAGCGATTACACCTGGGCCTCCGCCCCCCCCCAGGGCTGGGGGCGATCTACCTGGGCCGATGCCTACCACCGCTGCAAAGGCAGCGAATGGGACCCCTGGGAATGGGCCTTGATGGGCCAGCGGCGCTGCCGGCTGGTGGCCGTAAGGGATGGCCTCACCGCCCGGGGCCTCAGGCGCCATGGGCTGAACGCACTGGCGCCGGGAAATCCAATGATGGATGGCTTTGCTGCCATACCCCTGCCCGATTGGCTTAGGGGCCAGCGACGCATTTTGATGCTGCCGGGTAGCCGGATGCCCGAGGCCCTGGGCAACGCCAGCCGACTGCTGGCTGCCCTCAAGCTGCTGCCCGAACTACCAGCTCCCACCACCGTGCTAGTGGCCTGCGGCAGCCAACCCGACGCCCCCGCCTGGGCCTCCCTGTTGCAGCAGGCTGGCTGGCGGCAGGGGGCCAACGACTCCCAGGGAAGCGACAGCCTGCTGCCGCAATCGATTTGGGAGCTGCCGCGGCCCAGGGCACCCCTGCAGCTGGTGCTCGGCCCCGGCTGCTTTAACCACTGGGCCCCCTGGGCAGAGCTGGGCTTGGCCACGGCAGGCACGGCCACCGAACAATTGGTGGGCCTGGGGGTGCCGGTGCTCTCCCTGCCCGGGCCAGGCCCCCAATTCAAGGCCCCCTTTGCCCGCCGCCAGAGTCGTCTGCTGGGCGGAGCGGTGCTGCCCTGCCACGGAAGCCGGGAATTAGCCGAAAGGCTGGCCCTGCTCATGGCTGAACCGGCCCTCTGCCAGCAACTGGGACACCGCGGACGCCAACGGATGGGGGGCCCTGGCGGCAGCGCCCAGCTGGCCGGGTTAGTGGCCGAGCGGTTGTTGGCATCAGACCGGCTGGGATGATGCTGATCTCTTAGGGGCTCCTCAAGCCATGGCTGGCATTCCCGATCGGGCCTACAACGGAGCCTGCGGCAAATTGGCGAGCCAACTGGGCATCAGCCTGGCCTCGGCCCGTCGCAAGGTGGAGGTCAGGGCCGCCCAGCAAGACATCCGCGATAGCCAGGCCAAGTTGGCCCTGGCCGAGCAGCTCCTGGCCGAGGCCCTGGCCGGTGGCGAAAACAACCATGAATTACTTACCTCCTTGCTAGAAGCCGTCGGCAACGACGACAAGTTCATGGTTGAAGACTGAACTCAACCAACCAACCAGCCCCAGGCTCAGGCTCAGGCTCAGGCTCAGCGGTTGCCGCCGGTGGAGTGCTCAAAGAGCAGGTGAAAGCGGTTGCGATCCAGCTCCGCAAACACCGGGATGCAGCCAAAGCAGCGCTCGGCCAAATCCCAACGCTCCTCCCGCTTGAGCATCGTTTCCAGCCGGTCGCGGGCGGCCAGTAGGTAGCGCACATCCCCTGCCGCATAGGCCAGCTGGGCGTCGCTGAGGTCTTCCACCTGGCCCCAGTCAGAGCTTTGGGCCTGCTTGTCGAGCTCCACACCCACCAGCTCCTGCACCACCTCCTTGAGGCCATGGCGAGGGCTGTAGGTGCGGCCCAAACGGCTGGCCACCTTGGTGCAAAAGATTGGATTCACCGTGATGGCCAGGTTTTCGGCCAAGGCCGCCACATCAAAGCGGGCGAAGTGAAAAACCTTCTCGATCGCTGGGTTTTCCATGAGGGCCTTGAGCAGGGGGGCGCCGTCCTGGCCCCTGGAAAGCCTGATGCAGCAAACGTTGTCGTGGTCATCACAGATCTGCACCAGACAGAGCCGATCACGGCCATGGATCAGGCCCATCGCTTCGGTATCCACCGCCAGGGCCCGGGCTCCGGCATAGAGGGCCGCCCACTCGCCATCGAGGTCCCCATCAAAAACAGCGAAACGGGCGGGGGCTGGCAGGTTGCTGGCGGGGGAAGGCGCGGCCATCGGCAAAGGGGCGGGGATCACCCCATGCTTGCAAGCCAAAGGCAGAATGGGGTCCATGGCCAACACCGGCTCCACCCTGCTGCTCACCCTGCTACTGGCCATCGGGCTGGTCTTTTTCCTGCGGGCCGCCAGCAAGGACCGCACCACGGTCGTTGAAGTGCATTCGGGCAAGCCCGCCCTCGAGGTGCTCGAGGGCCTGAGCCTTTGGCTCACCGCCCGGGGCTGGCAGGCCAACGGCGGCGATCCCGAGCAACAGCTACTGCGCTTCCGCGGCCAGGTGAGCTCCAGCGCGACCCTGGCCCTGCTGCTTTCACTGCTGGGCGCCGTGGGCGCCGCCTGCCTCGGCCTGGTGATCCGCCAACTGCTACCCCAGCTGGGCTGGTGGCCCCTGCTGCTGGCCCTGGCCGGGCCCCTGGCCGGATTTCTATATCGCCGCCGGGCCGAGCGCGATGAAAGCCTGGATCTGCGCCTGGTCAAGGAAATCGAAGGCCAGGGCTGCAGTTTGCGGCTAAGGGCACACCGCGATGAACTGATCGCCCTGGAATTGGAGTTGGCAGAGCCGCTACAACTGGCCAGCGATGGGGCCCTTCTGAGTTCTCCTATCTAGCTGGAATCAAGCCAAACCATGAAGCGTCTGCCCTTGCAAACCAAACTCAGCCGCTTCGCTTTGATCGCCGCATGCCTGGCCCTGGCAACTGGCGCCCAGGCCCAAAACCTGGCTGCCAGCGCCGATCCCCTGCTGGGCACGCGGGCGCCATACAGCAAAAACTGGTTGGGGATTAATTCAGCCCATCCGAGCACCGAAATCCTGGTGATGGCTGGCCACTCCGATTCCCAGGGTGTGGGCGGCTCGGGCACCGGAGGAGCTGCCGTCTCCCTCTATGGCGCCCGGCCGATGCAGAGCGGCATGACCGATGAGCTCTATTGGAATCTCCAGGTTGCCCAGGCAGTGGTGGCCCTGGGCCAAAGCCGCGGCCTAAGCATGCGCTTTTACGACCCCCCTAGCCGATCAATTGCCAGTGGCAGCGATCCACGCACCACCTGGAGCATCGGTAAGGCCCATGTAAATCAAGGCGGCTACGCCATGGAAATCCACTTCGATGCATACGGCAGAGATGGGGTGGGATCGGGCCTAATTCCACCAATCAACAAGCCCCTCAGCAATATCGACGAAAGCCTGGCGGCGGCCTTTGGGGCCTATCCCAGGAACTTTCGCGATGGCCTGGGCGCCCCAAAGAGGGGGATCGCCATTCTGGAGGTGGGCAAGTTGGAGGGTTCCCTTGAGCAGTCGCTGCGCAATCCCCAGACCCGCGAAGCAACCGTGGCGGCCATTGCCGAGCGGATCGTCAATGCCCTGCACATCGGCCTAAAACAGCCGCCTACTGACACAAACCTCGCCATTGACATCAATGGCTTTGGGCCAATCAGTCCACCGCCTGA
This sequence comes from Cyanobium sp. WAJ14-Wanaka, assembly GCF_024345375.1. Taxonomy (NCBI): domain Bacteria; kingdom Bacillati; phylum Cyanobacteriota; class Cyanophyceae; order Synechococcales; family Prochlorococcaceae; genus Cyanobium; species Cyanobium sp. WAJ14-Wanaka. The sequence goes on from NZ_JAGQAZ010000003.1 coordinate 103,829, forward strand.
TGTGGTGAGCAACGCTCCCTAAGGGCCCCATCCGCCAACCAATCCTGGGGCCTGGTGAAGAGCTCGGTGAGGAGCGCCTCACGGCTGCCAGCTTCTGGCCTGTAGCCGTACTCCCAGCGCACCAGGGGGGGCAGCGACATCAAAATTGATTCAGTGCGGCCATTGGTTTGCAGGCCAAAGATCGTGCCGCGGTCAAACACCAGGTTGAACTCCACATAGCGACCGCGGCGATAGAGCTGGAACTGGCGCTCCCGCTCGCCATAGGCAAGGGCATGGCGCTTTTCCACGATCGGCACGTAGCTGGGCAAGAAGGCATTGCCGCAGGCCGAAGCCAGGGAGAAAAGCTGCTCCCAACCCTGGGCTAACGCCCCATTGGCATTGCTCACCTGGGCTGCGGGCCCGTCGGGGTCTTGGCCCTTGTAAAGCACCCCGCGGGGGTCCTGGTAGTCGTAGAAAATTCCGCCCACCCCGCGGGTTTCATCGCGGTGCTTCAAATAGAAATACTCGTCGCACCAGGGCTTGAAAACCTTGTAATAGGCGGGGTTTACAGAGTCGCAGGCTCCCTTGAGGGTGCGGTGAAAGTGCTTGGCATCCTCAAGGAAGGGGTAGTAGGGGGTTAGGTCTGCCCCACCGCCAAACCACCAAACCGGGCCAGCCTCGAAGTAGCGGTAGTTGAGGTGCACCGTGGGCACATAGGGATTGCGGGGGTGCAACACCATCGAGGTGCCCGTGGCAAACCAGCGCTGCCCCTTGGCTTCCGGCCTTTGGCTGAGGATCGAGGGGGGCAGTTGATCGCCCTCTACCTCTGAGAAATTGACGCCGCCCTGCTCAAAGATGCGGCCAGCCTTCATCACCCGCGAGCGGCCGCCGCCCCCCTCGGGCCTTTCCCAACTTTCTTCCTGAAAACGCCCCTCAACGTCGAGTTGCTCGAGGCCGGCGCACATCGAATCCTGTAGGCCCATCAACAGGGCCTTGGCCCTGGCGCGGGAGTCTGGGGGTGGGATCTCCAGGGGCGAGGCTTTTTTGCGGTTTAGCCAGGCCTTAAGCATTGAGCGCGTGCCCATGGGGGCAAGGGGAGTTCCACCCACATTTTCAGGCCAGCCAGCCCCGAGACAAGGGATCGAGAAGCTCTGTCACGGCTCCTAGGATCACGGGCCCTAGAAGCCCCACATCCGTGCCGCCTACTGCGCCCAGCTCTGAGCCAACTTCTGGGGCTAGTTCTGGAGCAAATGCCGCGGCCACTCTCGAGCAGGCCCAGGGCGCCCTGGAGGGGGTCAAGGATGCGGGCAGCGGCCGCAGCGTGGTCGAATTGGGCTGGATTGGCCCAGCCAAGCTCCAGGGCGAGCGGGCCGTAATTCGCCTGGCGCTGCCGGGCTTTGCCCAGGGCCAACAGGGTCGCATTGCCGAAGAAGCGCGTTCAGCCCTGCTGGCCCTTGAGGGCATCAAGGAAGTGCAAATCGAAGTGGGCCAGCCGGCGGGGGCAGCCCCAATCGGCGCAGCGGGGCATGGAGCAGCGGGGCATGGAGCAGCGGGGCACGGCCAGGTGCCGGAGCGCCAGCCGATCCCCGGGGTCAAGAAGGTGATTGCCGTGAGCAGCGGCAAAGGCGGTGTGGGCAAAAGCACGGTGGCCGTAAATCTGGCCTGTGCCCTGGCTGGCCGCGGCCTCAAGGTGGGCCTGCTCGATGCCGACATCTACGGCCCCAACGCCCCCACCATGCTCGGGGTGGCCGATCGCACCCCGGAGGTGCAGGGCGAGGGCCCATCCCAGGTGCTCACCCCGATCGAGACCTGCGGCATCGCCATGGTTTCGATGGGGCTCCTAATTGCCGAAAACCAACCGGTGATTTGGCGGGGCCCGATGTTGAACGGGATCATTCGCCAGTTTCTGTACCAGGTGAATTGGGGCGAGCGGGATGTGCTGGTGGTCGACCTGCCCCCTGGCACCGGTGATGCCCAATTGAGCCTGGCCCAAGCCGTGCCCATGGCGGGGGTGATCGTTGTCACCACGCCCCAGCAGGTGTCGCTGCAGGATGCCCGCCGCGGCCTGGCGATGTTTTTGCAAATGGGCGTAAATGTGCTCGGGGTGGTGGAAAACATGAGTGCCTTCATTCCGCCCGACGCGCCGCAAAAGCGGTATCCGATCTTTGGCAGTGGCGGCGGCGCCACCTTGGCCCAGGAGGCCGGGGTGCCCCTACTGGCCGAACTACCCCTGGAAATGCCTGTGCGCGAGGGCGGCGACGACGGCAGGCCCGTGGTGTTGAGTGCACCCGAATCGGTAACGGCCCAGGCCTTTGATGCACTCGCCAAGCTGCTCCAAGTCGAGCAGTTGGCCCCTAGCTAAAGGCCATGGCGAGCCTGCTGGGCCGGCGTCAGAAATTCTTTGGCGGGGGCGACCAAAAACGCCGCCGTTGGTACGACGATGTCGACAAAATTCTCTGGGGCGTGCCCCTCGGCCTCACGGCCCTAGCCGGCGGCCTGATCGCCAGCACCCAAAGGCAGGCCTCCTACGCCGATTGGTACGACCACTGGATTACGGCGGCCGTGGGCATGGCCCTGGCCCTGATCCTCGCCAGGCTGCCCCTTGAGCGGATCAACTCCCTACTCGCGCCGCTCTATGGGCTCACGGTGGTCAGCCTGCTGGCGGTGCGATTTGTCGGCACCTCGGCCTTAGGGGCCCAGCGCTGGATCAGCATTGCCGGCTTCCATGTGCAGCCCTCGGAATTCGCCAAAATGGCGGCCATCCTGCTGCTGGCAGGGGTTTTGGCGCGCTACCCAATCGAGCGACCGGTGGATTTGATCCGGCCCAGCGCCCTGATTGGCCTGCCCTGGATTTTGGTGTTTATCCAGCCCGATCTGGGCACCTCCTTGGTTTTTGGGGCGGTGCTGCTGGTGATGTTGTTTTGGGCGGGCATGCCCACGCCCTGGCTGGTGCTGCTGCTTTCACCGCTGGTCGCGGCAATTTTGGCGGGCAGCTGGCCCTGGGCCTTGGCCGGCTGGATACCCCTCATGACCTACCTGGCCTGGAGCTCCCTGCCCTGGCAACGGGTAGCAATGGCGGTAGTAGTGGCGATCCAGGGCCTATTTGCCCTGATTACCCCCTACCTCTGGCTGCACGGCCTCAAGGATTACCAGCGCGATCGGTTGCTGGTTTTTCTTGATCCCGCCAAGGACCCCCTCGGGGCCGGCTATCACTTGATGCAGAGCAAAATCGGCATTGGCTCTGGCGAGTGGTTTGGCACCGGTCTGCTCCAGGGCCATCTCACAAAATTGCGCTTTATCCCTGAGCAGCACACCGATTTCATCTTCAGCGCCCTGGGGGAAGAAATGGGCTTTCTGGGTTGCCTGCTGGTGATCTGCGCCTATGGCCTGCTGATGTGGCGCCTGCTAGTGATCGCTAGACAAGCCCGGAGCGATTTCGAATCGCTGGTGGTGGTGGGGGTGGGTGCAATGTTGATGTTCCAAATACTGGTCAACATCTTCATGACGATTGGCCTGGGCCCCGTAACTGGCATTCCCCTGCCCTGGATGAGCTACGGGCGCTCGGCCATGCTAGTGAACTTCGCCGCCCTGGGCTTTTGCTCCTCCGTGGCCCGGCGCGGCAAGGCCAACACAGAGCCATGGTGAACCCAAACGGGTCAAACCCAAGCAAGGTAAACACCGAGCTCAGCCTGGCCGCCCTGCGCCGCAGCCTGGCCGATGGGGTGCCCGCCGGAACGGGTGATGAAGACAGCGTCAGGCGCCAGTGGTGGGCAGCCCTGGCCACCCTGCAGGACGACCTCCTCCAGCAGGAGGGCCTACAGGGGGTGTGGCTCGCCGCTCCCCTGCCAGCCCTCTATGAACCGGGCCTGCTGCAGCAGCTCCAGGGCTGGGTATGGGCCCCTTCCGAACTGGAGGATCTACTACCGGCAGCCTCCAGCCTGCTGCCCATCGGCCGCGGCCCAGCAACTGGCATGCCCTCAGGGGGCGGCTTCCAAAGGCTGCCCCTCGGCGATGACGACGGCACCGATCCCCTGCTGCTGGTCATTACCCCCAAGGTGCAAGTGGCCCTCTGCCTGGATGGCCCTGCCAAGGCCCGCCGACTGGTGGTGCGCTTTGACCCCCAGGTGCTCTCCTCCGCCCTGGGCCTGATCAACCGTCGTCTGCAGGCCAGCGATCCAGCGGCCGCGGAGATCCTGCGCAGCAACCTCCAAAAACTCGGCTCCCTGCAGAGCGATGAACAGTTGGTGCTGCGCTTCTGGCCCCGCCTAGCCGAACGCCTAGCCGCCATCGCCCCCAGTGTCACCCTCCAACCCCTGGTCCATGGCGGCGGCGACCCGGGCAAAGCAGCCAGCAGTGAACTGGCCCTGCTCGAGGCGCTCACCCATGAGGTGCGCACGCCGCTTGCCACGATTCGCACCCTGATTCGCTCCCTGCTCAAGCGCGGCGACATGCCCCCGATCGTTCGTCAACGGCTTGAGCAAATCGATGGGGAATGCAGTGAACAAATCGACCGCTTTGGCCTGATCTTCCTGGCCGCCGAGCTGCAGCGGCAGCCCAGCAGCGAAGTGCCCCTAGGCCCCGATGCCCTAGCCCGCACCGATCTCAGCGCCCTGCTGGGCCAACTCGAGGAGATTTGGCAAAAGCAACTAGCCCGTCGCGACCTCCAACTGGAGCTGGAGATTGCCGTGGACCTACCGCCCGTACTCAGTGATCCCACCCGCCTGGAAACGATGCTGGGCGGCCTGATCGATCGATTCAGCCGCAGCCTTCCCTCCGGCAGCACGGTAAAGGTGGCGCTTCAACCGGCCGGGGCAAAGTTGAAATTGCACTTGAGCAGCACCGATTCCCCCAGCGGCGGCAAACCTCCTGGCGGCAGCCCCACCAGCGGCACCTCCAGGGAGCTGGTGGGGCCCGTTCTGAGCTGGAACCCGGCCACCGGCAGCTTGCAACTGAGCCGTCAGGCCACCCAACGGCTCTTCGAGCGCCTGGGCGGCCGTCTCACCGAGCGCAGCGGCAATGGCCTGACCGTGTTCTTCCCGATTTGTTGACGGGTGTGAAGACTCAGCCGCCAGGGGCCAGGAGCCCAAAAACACGGTGCTAGCTTCAGTTTGAAACGATCCAAAGCAATGGCAGCTACTGCGCTGAGCGGTCAACTTCCCAAGTACATCGGCAGCACGGGTGGCCTGCTGAACGCTGCAGAAACAGAAGAGAAGTACGCCATCACCTGGTCCAGCTCCACTGAGCAGGTTTTTGAGCTGCCCACCGGCGGTGCCGCCCACATGAACGCCGGCGAAAACCTGATGTATTTCGCCCGCAAGGAGCAGTGCCTCGCCCTCGGCACCCAACTACGCACAAAGTTCAAGCCCCGGATTGAGGACTACAAGATTTACCGGATCTTCCCCGGCGGCGACACCGAATTCCTCCATCCGAAGGACGGCGTCTTCCCTGAGAAGGTCAATGAAGGCCGCCCCATGGTGGGCCACAACCCCCGTCGTATTGGCGCCAACCCCAATCCTGCGAACCTCAAGTTCACCGGCAGAAACACCTTCGACGCCTGATCGTCAGGCCTCGCACCAACTAGCACCTATAAAGGCGGGGCCCAAAGCCCCGTTTTTTTTGCCCACCGGTTGCCCGATGTCCAGCTCCGTTGGCCTAGCCAAGCAAGCCTTCCTCGACCAAGTGGCGGCCGGTAAAAGCTTCATCCCCCTGTGGAAATGCTGGCCGGCCGACTTGGAAACACCCCTCAGCACCTGGCTGAAGGTGGGGGCTTCCAGTAGCCATGGGGCCCTGCTGGAATCGGTGGAAGGGGGCGAGCGCATCGGCCGCTGGAGCTTTGTGGTCAGCGATCCCCTCTGGACCCTCAAAAGCCGAGGTGGGGTGAGCGAGCGCCAATGGCGCGATGGCCGCTCTGAGCAGCTCGAGGGCAACCCCTTTGACCTGCTCCAGGAGTGCCTGGCCCCCCTGGCCACCGTGCCGGTGCCGGGCCTGCCGCCCGTGGGCCAGCTGTTTGGCTTTTGGGGCTACGAATTGATCCGCTGGATTGAAACGAGCGTGCCGGTGCACGCCAGCGACGGCGACTCCCCGCCCGACGGCTGCTGGATGCTGGCCGACAGCCTGCTGGTTTTCGACCAGGTCAAACGCCAGATCACGGCGGTTGCCTATGCAGACCTAAGCGGTGGCCAGGATCCAACCACCGCCCATGGCGCGGCGGTAGCCCGCATCGAGGCCCTGGAGCAGCGCATGCACCAACCCCTGTCCACGGGGATTGTTCCGCTCAAATGGCACGACGCCAGCGCCGCCGAGATCGCCAACAACCTAGTAACCAAGAGCAATGTGGGGCAGGAGGCCTTCGAGGCATCCGTGCGCAGTGGAGCCGCACACATCGAAGCTGGTGATGTGTTCCAGCTGGTGCTTAGCCAACGGCTGGAAACCACGATCAACCGCGATCCCTTTGACCTTTACCGCAGCCTGCGGATGGTCAACCCTTCGCCCTACATGGCCTTTTTCAACTTCGGCGGCTGGTATTTGATCGGCTCGAGCCCCGAGGTGATGGTCAAGGCCGAACCGGCCAGCGACGGCACAGGCGCGGTGCACGCTTCCCTTAGGCCCATTGCCGGCACCCGGCCAAGGGGGCAAAACGAGGCAGAAGACCTGCGGCTAGAGGCTGATCTGCTGGCGGATCCAAAGGAATGTGCCGAGCACGTGATGCTGGTGGACCTGGGCCGCAACGACCTGGGCCGCGTCTGCTGCGCGGGCAGCGTCAAAGTGGCTGAATTGATGGTGATCGAGCGCTATTCCCACGTGATGCACATCGTCAGCCAGGTGGAAGGGCTGCTGGCCCAGGGCAAAACTGTCTGGGACCTCCTGATGGCCTCCTTCCCTGCAGGCACCGTCAGCGGAGCACCGAAGATTCGCGCCATGCAACTAATCCACGACCTGGAGCCCGATGCCCGGGGCCCCTATTCCGGGGTCTACGGAGCCGTCGATCTCACCGGCGCCCTCAACACGGCGATCACCATCCGCACGATGGTGGTGCTGCCCAAAGGTGATGGGGAGTGGCGCGTGCAGGTGCAGGCCGGTGCCGGGGTGGTGGCCGATTCCAAGCCAGAGGCCGAATACCAAGAAACCCTCAACAAGGCTCGGGGCATGCTCAAGGCCCTGGCCTGCCTGCAATGAATATGTCCAATGGGCCAGACACTTTTGCCATGGGCACGACCCGTCTGCTGAAGGGCTTCGAGGTGGAGCTCTACACCGGTCGCCCCGATGGCACCGTGGTGGGCTGTGCGGCCGATGCGGCCAGGGAACTGGAGGGTTTCGTCACCGAGCCCGACCAACGCAACCTCGAATACATCACCGCCCCCGACGCCAGCTACACCACCCAAAGGAAGCTGCTGCTGGAGCCCCGCAGGCGCCTGCGCCAGTGGCTTGCCCCCAGGGGCCTAACCCTGCTGCCGGGCAGCACCTTGAGCCTGGGCGACAGCCACCGCTTTGAGCGCTCAGACCCCCTAAACGACTACCACGGCTACATCGAGAGCACCTATGGCACCCGGGTGGTCACCGCCAGCGTGCACATCAACCTGGGGGTCCCATCGATGGACGCCCTGTTTGCGGGCCTGCGCTTGCTGCGCTGTGAGGCGGCCCTGCTGCTTGCCCTAAGTGCCAGCTCCCCCTTCCTCGATGGGGCCCCCACCGGCGCCCATTCCCAGCGCTGGCTGCAATTTCCCCTAACTCCAGCCCAGGTGCCCCTGTTCAAGGACCAGGCCCACTACATCGAATGGATGGATGAACAGCTGGCGGCGGGCACGATGCAAAACGTGCGGCACCTCTGGACCTCCGTGCGGCCCAATGGCGACAACAGGCCCCATGACCTCAACCGCCTGGAGATTCGCATTTGCGATTTGGTCAGTGATCCCGACCTCCTGCTGGCCATCACGGCCTTTATTGAGCTGAGGCTCCAGCAGCTGTGGCAAGAGAGCGGGCGCTGGGATCCGCTCCTGGCCAGCAGCCTGGGCACCAGCGAATTGGCCGCCCTGGCCGATGCCAACGATCAAGCCGCGGCCCGCAGCAGCCTGGATGCCCAGCTGCAGCAGTGGAGCAATGGGGAGCCCATCGCTGCCCGCGACTGGCTGGCTTCCCTGCTGGCCTCAATGGCGCCCCTGGCCGAACAACTGGAGCTCACAGGCCGGCTCAGCCCCCTGCAAAATGTGCTGGAGCAGGGCAACCAGGCCATGCGTTGGCTCAGTCGCCATCAGGCCGGAGAAGGGATCGGCGCAATCTTGGCCAGCGAAGTCCGCTTGATGGACAGCCAGGAGAGGGATCCTTTGGGATGATCAGCTCCACGAGCACTGGCCTTCCGGCCCCCATGCCGCAGAAACTGCCCAACCCAACCCCGCCAGCCAGCGACCCATCCCCCCGGGTGACTCGTCTGCTGGGCGAGCGGCTCGAGCTGGTAGAAGACCTGTGGCAAACCGTGCTGCGCAGTGAATGTCCGCCTGAGCAGGCCGAGCGGCTACTGCGCCTCAAACAACTCAGCGAACCGGCGGAAGCCGCCGATGCGGCCGCGGCCATCGTGCAGCTGATCCGGGAGATGGATCTGGCCGAGGCGATCGCCGCCGCCAGGGCCTTCTCCCTCTACTTCCAGCTGGTCAACATCCTCGAGCAACACATCGAGGAAGACAGCTACCTCGACAGCCTGAAAACTTTGGTCGAGCCCGTTGACACCGATCCTTTTTTGCCGGCCCTGGCCAGCCAGAGCGATCCGGCCACCTTCCGCCAATTGTTTGAACGCCTAAGGGCCCTGAACGTGCCGCCGGCCCAGCTGGAAAACCTGCTGCGCGACCTTGACCTGCGCCTGGTGTTTACGGCCCACCCCACCGAAATCGTGCGCCACACCGTGCGGCACAAGCAAAGGCGGGTGGCAAACCTGATCCAAAAGCTGGAGCAGGACGAACTGCTCAACAGCCTGGAGCGCCGCAGCCTAAGGATGCAGCTGGAGGAGGAGATCCGCCTCTGGTGGCGCACCGATGAGCTGCACCAGTTCAAACCCACCGTGCTCGATGAGGTGGATTACGCCCTGCACTACTTCCAGCAGGTGCTGTTTGATGCGATGCCCCAGCTGCGCCAGCGAATTCGCACGGCCCTGGGCGTCAGCTATCCGGATGTGGAGCCGCCCCGGGATGCCTTCTGCACCTTTGGCTCCTGGGTTGGTTCAGACCGCGATGGCAACCCCTCGGTAACCCCGGAGATCACCTGGCGTACGGCCTGTTATCAGCGGCAGCTGATGCTCGAGCGCTACATCAAATCGGTCGGTGAACTGCGCGACCAACTGAGCATTTCAATGCAGTGGAGCCAGGTGAGCCCGGCCCTGCTCGAATCGCTGGAGATGGACCGGCTGCGCTTTCCGGAGATTTACGAACAGCGCGCCGCCCGCTACCGCCTGGAGCCCTACCGGCTCAAGCTCAGCTACACCCTTGAGCGCCTAAGGCTCACCCACAGCCGCAACCAACACCTCGCCGAGGTGGGTTGGGAATCCCCCTGGGATGGCCAGGGCAACTCCAGCCAGGAGCTGCACTACAGCACCGTTGATGAATTCAGAAGTGATCTGGAGCTAATCCAGGGGAGCCTCGAGGGCACTGGCTTGAGCTGCGAAGCACTGCAGCATCTGATCAGCCAAGCCCAAATCTTTGCCTTCTGCCTGGCGAGCCTGGATATTCGCCAGGAGAGCACCCGCCACAGTGCCGCCCTAGATGAGCTGAGCCGCTACCTCCAACTGGCCGTGCCCTACGGCGAGATGGATGAGCAGCAGCGGGTTACCTGGCTGCTCTCTGAGCTGCAAACCCGCCGCCCCCTGATACCGGTGGCAGCCAGCTGGAGCGAAGCCACCGCAGAAACGATTGCCGTGTTCCGAATGCTGCAACGGCTGCAGCAGGAGTTTGGCCAGCGCATCTGCCGCACCTACGTGATCTCGATGAGTCACACGGTCTCCGACCTCCTGGAGGTGCTGCTGCTGGCCAAGGAGGCCGGCCTGGTGGATCCGATGGCCCAAATGGCCACCCTGCTGGTGGTCCCCCTTTTTGAAACGGTGGAAGACCTCCAGGGGGCGCCCGAGGTGATGGAGCAGCTATTCAGCCAGCCCTTCTACCGCCGCTTACTTACCAGCAACGAGGCCAACCAGCCCCTGCAGGAAGTGATGTTGGGCTACTCCGACAGCAACAAGGATTCCGGCTTCCTTTCCAGCAACTGGGAAATCCACAAGGCCCAGATCGCCCTGCAGGCCATCGCCATCGGCAATGGGGTGGCCCTGCGGATCTTCCACGGCCGGGGGGGCTCGGTGGGACGCGGCGGCGGCCCTGCCTACCAGGCAATTCTGGCCCAACCCGGCGGCACCCTGGGCGGCCGGATCAAGATCACCGAACAGGGGGAGGTGCTCGCCTCCAAGTACTCCCTGCCGGAGCTGGCCCTCTACAACCTGGAAACGGTCACCACCGCCGTGCTGCAAAACAGCTTGGTGAGTGCACCGGTCGATGCAAACCCCAGCTGGAACTCCCTGATGGGCCGCCTGGCCGCCCGCTCCCGCGACCACTACCGCGCCCTGGTCCACGACAATCCAGACCTGGTGGCCTTCTTTCAGCAGGTCACCCCGATAGAAGAGATCAGCAAACTGCAGATTTCCAGCCGGCCGGCCCGCCGTAAGGGGGGAGCCAAGGATCTCTCGAGCCTGCGGGCCATCCCCTGGGTATTCGGCTGGACCCAGAGCCGTTTCCTGTTGCCCAGCTGGTTTGGGGTGGGGGCCGCCCTGCAGGACGAGCTGGAGCAGGACGCCCAACAGCTGGAGCTATTGCGGCTGCTCTACCAGCGCTGGCCCTTCTTCCGGATGCTGATTTCCAAGGTGGAAATGACCCTGTCCAAGGTCGACATCGACCTGGCCCACCACTACGTACAAGCCCTGGGTCGCCCCGAAAACAAAGAGGCCTTCGAGCAAATCTTCGAGACCATCGCCACTGAATTTGCCCTAACCCGCGACCTGGTGTTGCAGATTTCCGGCCACACCCGCCTGCTCGATGGGGATCCCGCCCTGCAGCTCTCCGTGGACCTGCGCAACCGCACGATCATTCCCCTGGGCTTTTTGCAGGTGGCCCTGCTGCGGCGCCTCCGCGATCAAAACCGCCAGCCCCCGATGAGTGAGGCGATTGGCAGCAGCGAAGACGGCCGCACCTACAGCCGCAGCGAGTTGCTGCGCGGTGCCCTGCTCACCATCAATGGCATTGCCGCTGGCATGCGCAATACCGGCTAGGCGAGGTGCTTCCCTTTCGCAGCCAGCCAGCGCCCCCCTCCCTGCCGGAGGGCTACAGCCTGGTATCCGATCCCTACCCCGATGCCGACGCCCTCAATGGCCTGCTGGTTGGCTGTGGCGACAGGCCCCGGGAAGCCCAGCGCTGGCAGCGGGTGCTCGAGCACAGCATCTGGCATCTCGGCATCTATCGACCCGGCGGCCAGTTGGTGGGCTTTGTGCGGGCCACCAGCGACCTGGCCCTAAACGCCAACCTCTGGGACCTCTGCTGCGATCAGGCTGAAGCCGACCAGGCCGGCCTCCTGGCCGTTCTTGTCTATGCGGCCCTGGGCAAGCTGCGGCGGGAACTCTCGGGCTGCAGCATCTCCCTTTCAGCGCCCCCAGCGGCGGTAAAGCCCCTGGAGCACTTTGGTTTTGTGGTGGATCCAAGTGGCATTAGGGCCATGGGGCTTGCCATAAAAAAAACTCCCCCCGCTGATGCAGAGGGAGCAAAACGAGCATGGAGAGACTCGAACTCCCGACCCTCAGAACCGGAATCTGATGCTCTATCCAACTGAGCTACATGCCCATGCGCTTCTAGGCTTTAGGGCAAGCCTTGAACTGGCAAGCCATAAGCGTTGAGGCCAACCAGGGCCAGGCCCCGATGGCCCTACCTTAACCGCTCATCGCATCAGCCCTATCCGCTTGCACCACCTGGAGCTGCGGCACTTCCGCAACCTGCAGCCCCTGAAGCTGGAGCTGGATGCCCCGCGCCTATTGGTGATTGGCTCCAATGGGGAAGGCAAATCCAACCTGCTGGAGGCGGTGGAATTGTTGGGCAGCCTGCGCTCCCACCGCACCAGCTCCGATCGCGACCTAATCGCCCATGGCGAGCCCAGCAGCCGCCTGGCTGCGCTGACCAGCTCAGGCGACAGCTTGCAACTGGATTTACGGCGCAGTGGCGGCCGCAGCGCAAACCGCAATGGCAAGCAGCTCGATCGCCAACTGGACCTCCTTGGATCGCTGCGCTGCGTGGGCTTTAGCGCCCTCGACCTCGACCTGGTACGGGGCGAGCCCGCTGGGCGGCGCCAATGGCTAGATCGGGTGGTGCTGCAGCTGGAGCCGGTCTATGGCGAGCTGTTGAGCCGCTACGGCCGGCTGCTGAGGCAACGCAGCCAATTGCTGCGCCGCGGCCTGGGCGGCAGTGAAGTCGCGGCCCTGCTCGATGCCTTTGATCTGCAGATGGCCCTGGTCGGCACCCGCCTGCACCGGCGCAGGGCTAGGGCCCTGCGCCGGCTGGAACCCCTGGCCGCCGCCTGGCAGCAGCGGCTAAGCGGCGGCCGCGAGCAACTGCGGCTGGAATATCAAAGCGGCACCTTGCTAACGGGCGATGACGGCGAGGAAGGGCCCTGGCGTGAGGCCCTGGCGGCCCAAATGGCCGCCCAACGCCCCGAGGAATTGCGGCTGGGTCAATGCGCGGTTGGCCCCCACCGCGATGAGGTTGGCCTGCTGCTCAGCGAACAGACCGCCCGCCGCTACGGCTCGGCTGGCCAGCAACGCACCCTGGTCCTGGCCCTGAAATTGGCCGAGCTGGAACTGGTGCAAGAGGTGCTGGGCGAGCCCCCATTGCTGCTGCTCGATGACGTCCTGGGAGAACTCGATCCGGATCGCCAACAACTGCTGCTGGAGGCGGTGGGGGAGGGCCACCAATGCCTGGTTAGTGCCACCCATCTCGGCGCCTTTGAGGGGGGCTGGCAAGCCCAGAGTCAGGTGATCAAAATGCGCGCCGGCTGCCTGGAGATCGGCACTTAAGGTGGCCGGCTTGTCAGCTCGGATTCGATGACCCAGAGCCTGCCCTGCCTCCACCCCAACCCGGGATGGACCGGTGCTGCCTCCATGGCCCCTGCCGATTCTTCCCTTTCCGACACGGTTGGAAAACACTGCATTCTCGAGCTCTACAACTGCGATAGCGCCAAGCTCGACGACGAAGCCTTTCTCAGGACAGCGATCACCACGGCAGCCAAGCAGGCTGGTGCGACGCTCCTAAATCTGATCACCCACCGGTTTGATCCCCAGGGTGTGACGGGTTTGGCCCTGCTGGCCGAATCCCACATCTCGATTCACACCTGGCCCGAATCGGGCTACGCGGCGGTTGATGTGTTCACCTGCGGTGACCACACCATGCCGGAAAAAGCCTGCCAGGTGTTGGCCGAAGAACTGGAATCGGGCCGCCACAAGCTGACCAGTTTCCGCCGGGAAACCCCCGGCTGCATCGCCGGCGCCGAAAGGGATCCAGCCAAAACCGCCAACCCCCTCTAGGCCGATTGGGGGCCAGGGCCAGATGGGGGGCCAGGGCCAGATGGGGGGCCAAAACCGGCCAGATCCCGGTTGAGCTTGCCGCTCACCAGGCCCTCCAGGTCCAGGGCAACGGCGCTGAAGCCGAGTTGGCGAAACTTTGTCACCAGCTCCTGGCGCGCCCCCGGTTCGGCCCAGCCCAGCAGCGCGGCATCCAAACAGGCCTCCGGCAATTCGATTCTTGCCGTGCTCCCCTGGCTGCGCACCCGCAGTTGGGGCCAACCCCGCTGGAGCAGCCAAGCCTCAGCCGCCGCCACCCGCTCCAACCTTTGGGCCGTGATCGGCTCGCCGTAGGGAAAGCGTGAGGCCAGGCAGGGCTGGGCGGGCTTGTCCCACCAAGGCAGGCCCAGGGCCTTGGAAATCTGGCGCACAGAAGCCTTATCAATGCCCGCCTCTGCCAAGGGGGAGAACACCCCCTGCTCCCTTGCGGCCCGAATGCCGGGTCGATGGTCGCCCAGATCATCCAGGTTCACCCCATCCAGCACCCTGGCCCCAGACGCCGCTGCCGCGATGGGGGCCAGCTGCAGATGCAGGGTCTGCTTGCAGGCGTAGCAACGCTCCTCGGGGTTGCTGGCATAGGCGGGATCGGCCAATTCAGCGGTGGCAATTTCCCGGTGGGCGATCCCCAGCCAGGCCGCCTGTTGGCTTGCCTCCCGGCGCAGGTGGGGCGCCAGGGCTGGAGATACGCCGGTAATTGCCACGGCGCGGCTGCCCAACTGCTCCAGGGCAATGGCCGCCACCAGGGAGCTATCCACCCCGCCGGAATAGGCCACCACCACGGAGCCCTCAGCAGCCACCAGCCCGCGGAGCTGGGCAAGGGCCGCCGCCGTGGGCTCCGGCAGGGTTTCAAGCAGGGTGAAGGGCTGGCTCAAGGGCCTGGCAATCGCCGGTAGCATCCAGTCTCACCCCAGCGCCCCCATGGCCCCCAGCAGCACCCAAACGCCGCAAAGGGGCACCGGCAAGGGGATCGGCATCCGCACCGCCGCCGGCAGCGATGAAAGGGCCCATGGCCAGCTGCATGTCTACGACGGTGATGGCAAGGGCAAAAGCCAGGCTGCCCTTGGCGTGGTGCTGCGCACCATTGGCCTGGGCATCTGCGAGCAGAAACGCACCAGGGTGCTGCTGCTGCGCTTCCTCAAGGGCCCCGGCCGCGCCTACGACGAAGACGCCGCCATCGAGGCCCTCCAGCAGGGTTTCCCCCACCTAATCGACCAAGTCCGCACGGGCCGTGGTGATTTTTTTACGGCCGAGGAGGCCACAAAATTTGATCGCCAAGAGGCCCAGCGCGGCTGGGATATCGCCAAGGGCGCCATCGCCAGCGACCTCTATTCCGTGGTGGTGCTCGACGAGCTCAACCCCGTGCTCGACCTGGGCCTATTGGATGCCGCCGAGGTGGCCAAAACCCTGGCCTCTAAACCTGCGGGGATGGAGGTGATCTGCACCGGCAGGGGCGCTCCGCGCGAGCTGGTCCAACTGGCGGATTTGCACTCGGAGATGCGGGCCCATCAACAGGCCGATCCAGGCATCACCGGCATCGAGATCTACACCGGTGAAGGTAAGGGCAAATCCACCAGTGCCCTGGGCAAGGGGCTCCAGGCCATTGGTCGGGGCATCAGCCAGGACAAAAGCCACCGGGTGCTGATCCTCCAGTGGCTAAAGGGGGGTTCTGGTTACACGGAAGATGCCGCCATTGCGGCCCTGCGCGAGAGCTATCCCCACCTGGTGGATCACCTGCGCTCTGGCCGCGATGCCATCGTCTGGCGGGGCCAGCAGCAACCGATCGACTACGTGGAAGCGGAGCGGGCCTGGGAGATAGCCAGGGCCGCCATCGCCAGCGGCCTTTACAAGACCGTGATCCTCGATGAGATCAACCCCACGGTGGACCTCGAACTGCTGCCGGTGGAACCGATTGTGCAAACCCTGCTGCGCAAACCGGCCGAAACGGAGGTGATCCTCACCGGCCGCTGCAAGAACCGCCTGGCCTACTTCGAATTGGCGAGCGTCTTTTCAGAAATGGTCTGCCACAAGCACTATGCCGAGAGGGGCATAGACCTCAAGCGCGGCGTGGATTACTAACCAGTGGTGGATTCCCAGCGGAGCCCTGCTGCTCAATAGCGGGGGACGCTCGAATCGACCTGCTGGCTCCAGGCGTCGATACCGCCCTCCACATTGATCCCTTCGATGCCATGGCGCTTCAAGGCAATTAGGGCCTTGGCGCTGCGGCCACCCAGCTTGCAGTGGGCATAGAGCTGTTTGCCCTCCACCAGCTGTCTGATGCGCTCCACGGCCGTGCCGTTTTCAATCAGATCCAGGGGAAACAAGCTGGCCCCAGGGATCACCCCAATTTCCGCCTCCGGTGGATTGCGCACGTCGATCAGCACCAGGCCGCTGCTGTCGCCATCGAGCAGGGTTTTCAGCTCCGTAACCGAAATGCTTTCCACGGCTCCCGCCTCCTCCTGGCCTGGAGCGCTGCCGCCCACTCCACAAAACTCCTGGTAATCCACCAGCCTGTCGATCACCGGCCGCTCGGGGTTAGGGCGCAGCTTTAACTCCCTGAACTTCATCCCCAATGCATCGAACAGCAGCAGCCGGCCGCTGAGGGTGGTGCCGATGCCCGTGATGATCTTCAAGGCCTCGGTGGCCTGGATCACGCCGATGATCCCCGGCAATACCCCCACCACGCCGCCCTCTGCGCAGGAGGGCACCATCCCAGGCGGTGGCGGCTCGGGAAATAGATCGCGGTAATTGGGGCTCTCCGCATCCAGGTTGAACACCGTGGCCTGGCCCTCAAAGCGGAAGATCGAACCGTACACATTCGGCTTGCCCAGCAGCACACAGGCGTCGTTCACCAGGTAGCGGGTGGGGAAGTTGTCGGTGCCGTCGCAGACGATGTCGTATGGGCGAATTATTTCTAGGGCGTTGTCGCTGGTGAGGGCGGTTTCGTAGAGATCCACTTGGCAGTGGGGGTTGATCTCCAGGATCCGGGCCTTGGCCGATTCGATCTTGGGCTTGCCCACCCAGCTGGTGCCGTGGATCACCTGGCGCTGCAGGTTGGAGTGGTCGACCACATCGAAATCGACAATCCCGATCCGGCCCACTCCCGCCGCGGCCA
Organism: Cyanobium sp. WAJ14-Wanaka; assembly: GCF_024345375.1. Classification (NCBI taxonomy): domain Bacteria; kingdom Bacillati; phylum Cyanobacteriota; class Cyanophyceae; order Synechococcales; family Prochlorococcaceae; genus Cyanobium; species Cyanobium sp. WAJ14-Wanaka. The sequence continues at coordinate 120,544 of NZ_JAGQAZ010000003.1, forward strand.
AATAGAGAAGCAATGGTGAGCCCAACCCGCCCGTGCCCACGCAGAGCACGGCGGAGGCCTTAAGGCGCTTTTGGCCCTCCATTCCCACCTCGGGAAGGATCAGGTGCCGGGCAAAGCGAGCCACCTCATCGGGGCTGAGCTGAACGCCGCTGGTGTCGGGAGGAAGCATGGCTAGAGGATCAGCTCCCCATTCTCCATGGCAGGTGCTGGGGCTTAACACCATTGTCCTCAATCCACCAGCAGCGCAATACCGGCGGACCACCCCCTGCAGCCAGCCCCTGAATCACCATCAACACTGGTGCCACCGCCAGTTCCAGGTCGGTGGCCGATGGATCAGGGCCAGCCTGGGGATGGCTGTGGGCAAATCCCAATACCGCCTGTTTGTGCAGCCGTGCCCATTTTTGAGCCAGCAATTGTTCGCACGGATCCACCGCGAACCTGCGGCCCCGTTCAGCCGCCTCTGGCCAACGGTTACAACAGGGCCAAATCGACCGCAGCACAAGGGCATCGCCCTGTCTTTGCCCCAGCAATAGGGCGCAGCCCTCCTGGGGGTTTGCCGCAGCCAGGATCCGCTCGAGCACCCCAACCAGACGGAGATCCGCCATAACCAGAGCTGGCGTTTGGGGGTGCATACCGATACCTTATGAAGCAATATCCTTTCCCTGTGCGAACTTCGGTCCATGAGTGACTTCCCTACCGACGTGCAGGAGCAGGGCACCGAAGCCAACAGCAACCTTTTTGGTGAAGGCGACGCTGGCACCTCCTTTACAGAGAAATACAGCGATGTGCTGGGCAAAGTCAACGATGCCCTCGACCAGGTCGACTGGAATCAAATGGGTCGGATTGGCAAAGCCACCGGCGTCATCGTGGCCGTTTGTGTGGTGCAGATCCTGATCAAGGGTGTGCTCGACACGATCAATTTGATGCCGATTCTGCCCGGCCTACTAGAACTTCTGGGCCTGGTAATCGTGGGTCAGTGGAGCTGGAAAAACCTCACCACCAGCCAGAAACGTGATGCCGTGGTGGCCAATCTCCAAAACCTGCGCAAGGAGTATCTGGGCTAGGCCCCCAGCTGGGATTTAGGCAAAACCCCAGCTCTCCAACAGAGTGTCGATGCTGGCCTGGGCCTGGCCCCAGTAGCCCCCTCCAAAAAGGTTGGCGTGGTTCAACAGGTGGTACAGGTTGTAGAGCTCAATGCGAGCTCCTGCTCCGGCTTCTAGGGGCCAAACCTCCCCGTAACCAGAGAAAAACGCCGGCGAAAAGCCCCCAAACAATTTGGCCATGGCCAGGTCCACCTCCCGGTCGCCCCAATAGACCGCAGGGTCAAACAGCGCCGCTTCTCCGTTTTGCAGCAAGGCCCCGTTACCGCTCCAGAGATCCCCATGCACCAGGGCGGGCAGCACCGCATGCTGCAGCCGTAGGGGCAACTGCTCCAGGAGTTGCTCTGAACCCCTGGGGCGATGGCCCTGGCGGGCCGCCCAGTCCAGTTGGGGGGCAAGGCGACATTCGCTAAAAAACACCCCCCAATCGGAGCGCCATTCGTTGGACTGGGGTGCCGCGCCGATGAAGTTGGCGGAGGGCCAGCCAAAGCGCTCTTGGGCTGCGCTACTGGCCAGGTGCAACTCGGCTAGGGCCGCCCCAAAGGCCCGCCAGCCCAGGCTGTTTTCCCCTGGCCTGGCGCTTTGTAAATCGAGCCAAGGCAGCAGCAGTAAAGCCCGATCCCCCGCAGCGCCGAGATCAGCTACACCCATCGCCAAGGGCTGGGGCACCCGGATCGGCGGCTGCGCCCACCGGGCCAAAGCCTGCAGCCCGGCAGCCTCGGCCTCCAGCAAAGGCAGGGCGGTGGGGTCGTTGCTCTTCAGGAAAAAGCGGCGGCCATCGCCCAGCTGCAAACGCCAGGCCCTGTGGATGCTGCCGCCACCCACCCGGGCTATGGCTGCCAACTCCAGGGGGCCTGGGGCCGCCAGCTGCTGGCCAAGCCACTGGGCCAATTCAGGCTTGGGTAAAAGCGCCAACCACGCGCCCGGTATCTAGCTGCCAGCATGCCGCCTGAGCTTTAAACCTGCCGCCATGGAGCACCGGGTTGACGTGGCCGTCGTTGGGGCAGGCATCGCCGGGCTGACGGCAGCAGCCCTTTTGGCCCGGGCTGGCCTCAAGGTGGAATTACTAGAAGCCCACAGCCAATCCGGTGGCTGCGCAGGTACCTTCCGCCGCGGGCCATACACCTTCGACGTCGGAGCAACCCAGGTGGCCGGCCTCGAAGCCGGGGGTATCCACAGCCGCCTATTTGCCCACTTGGGGGTACCTGCCCCAGAAGCCACCCCCCTTGACCCTGGCTGTGTGGTGGATCTGGGGGATGGCAGCGCGCCGATCCACCTCTGGCGCGATCCAGAGCGCTGGCGCCTGGAGCGGCAGCGCCAATTTCCCGGCAGCGAGCGCTTTTGGCAGCTCTGCGCCGCAATCCATCGGGCCAACTGGCACTTTGCCGCCAAGGATCCAGTCCTGCCGGCGCGGAACTGGTGGGATTGGGGCCAACTGCTGGGTTCCCTGGGCCCCGGCAACCTGGCCAGCGGCCTCCTGACCGGCGCCACCATCGCCAACCTGCAGGACCTCTGCGGCTGCGGCCAGGACCAGCGGCTACGCCGCTTTTTGGACCTACAGCTCAAGCTCTATTCCCAGGAGCCGGCTGATCGCACGGCGGCCCTGTACGGGGCCACGGTTTTGGCCATGGCCCAGGCGCCTTTGGGCCTATTTCACCTCCAGGGCTCCATGCAGAGCCTCTGCGATGCCCTCGAAAGCGCCTTAGCAAGCGGCAGCGGTGGAGGCGGCGGCGGCGTCCTAAGGCTGCGCCATCAAGTTGGGCAGCTGGAGGCCGCCAACGCAGGCCAGGGCTGGCGGGTGCGGGGAAAAGTTCTTGCTGGCAAAGGTTTGGCTAACGGCAAAGCAACCAAGACCAACTTGGAAAGCTTTGAGCTGGAGGCGGCCGATGTGGTGATTGCCATCCCGCCCCAGGCCCTACCACCCCTGCTCGGTGACGGCTTGAAGGCCAACTACAAGCAATGCCTCGAAGGGCTGGGGGAGCCCTCGGGTGCCCTGGTGCTCTATGGCGCCGTGGATCGATCGGCCCTGCCGCCGGATTGCGCCAGCCATCTCCAGCTGGCCTGGGAGGAGCCAGGTTCGCTGTTTGTCTCCATTAGCCAGGAGGGCGATGGGCGGGCTCCTGCGGGCCAGGCCACGGTGATTGCCAGTGTCTTTACCCCAGCCAAGCAATGGTTTGGCCTTGAGCCCCAGGCCTATGCCGCCAAAAAAGCGGCGGCCCAATTGGGCATCAACCGCGGCCTCTCGGCCCTATTGCAGCTGGAGCCTGGCGACTGGCGCCACCAGGAACTGGCCACCCCCAGGGGCTTTGCCGGTTGGACCGGCAGGCCCTGGGGCTATGTGGGGGGATTGGGGCAGCACCCGAGTCGGTTTGGGCCCTTTGGCCTGCCCAGCCGCACGCCCCTGCCGGGCCTATGGCTCTGCGGTGATGCCATCTACCCCGGAGAGGGCACCGCCGGGGTGAGCATGTCGGCCCTAACCGCCTGCCGCCAGCTGCTCCAGACCCGGGGCATCGGCCTGGCGCTGGAGCGTTAGTCGGGCGCTGGAGCGTTAGGGCTGGCAGCCACAAATTGCGGCCGCAGGGCCTGGGCCTGGGCGAGGGTCGCCTGCAGATCCTGCCAATGGCCCTCCTGCAGTTGCTGCTCCAGGGCCTCGATCCCCTCGCGATAACGGCCCAAGGCGGTGAGCAGGGCCGCCCGGTTGGTGCGCGCCATCAGGCTGCCCAGCTCAGGGTTGCCCCCACCCACCCGGGTCGTGTCGGCAAAGCCCGTGGAGGCAAGCGCTCGCACCAAAGCAGGCAATTCAATGCCGCCCTCCTGGGCTGCCCCATCGGCCACCTGCAACAGGGCCGCACCGGCCAAAACGGGCAGATGGGAGATGAGGGCCACAGCTTGGTCGTGCAGGCGGGGATCGCAGGTAAGCCACTGGGCCCCGAGGGCCAATGCCAAATCACGCACGGCAGCGAGGGCCTCCGGGTCCGTGGAGAAATTGGGGGTGGCCACCCAAGGTCGACCGGCAAACAACCCGGGCAACCCCGCTTCCACCCCCGCCTCGGCGGTACCCGCCATCGGATGGCTGGCCACAAAGCGATCCACCAGCCTTTGCCAACGCTCCAAAACGGAGCCCTTCACCGAACCCACATCCGTAACCACGGCGGCCTGGGGAATGGCCGCCAACCATTCGGGCGCCGGATCCAGCAAACGGTCTAAAGGCACGGCCAAAATCACCAGGCCGCAGCCCTCCAAGACCGCCGGATCGGTGCTGACCGTGCCGGCCAAGCCCCTGGCCAAAGCCCTTTGGGCAGTGACTGGGCGATGCACCAGGGCCCGCACCTCTGCGCCGAGGCGACCCAGATCAAGCCCAATGGAACCGCCGATCAGGCCCATGCCGACGATGCCAACGGGCTGGCTACGCCATAGGGGGGAGGGGGCGTCTGTCATCCCTGCTGCAGTGCGATGACGCCAGCTTCCTACGCTTTTGGTCCGATGGCCGATCGCGGATGCTCGAAGCCCGCGCCCACCACCAACTCAAGGCCCTGCTGCAAAGGGAGGGAGCCCATGGCTGGCCCCACCACCTGAGCATGGGCCGGCTGGTAGCCCGTAGCCTGCGAAGGCAGGACCACACCCTGCTGCGCCTGGCCCCTGGCAGCGAAGAGAACTGGTGGATCAGCCTGCTGGTGCCCCTGGCCCTGGCCGAAGAACGGCTGGCCTTGGTGCTCAGTGAGTCAGCCCGCCAGCGTCTCCAACAGGTGGAGTTGCCCCGGCTGGCGGCAGCCGACGCCTGCCTCGCCCTGCCCTGGTTTGAAGGGCCCACAGCACCTAGGGAGGCGCGGGTTTGGGTACTTAGCCACCGCCAACTGGTTGAGGCCTGGCAAGCCGGACTCCTGGACAACCGCCAACTGGTGATCCCCGAAGCAGAAAAACTGGACAACCAGCTGCGCCAAGCCCTTGCGGTGGTTATCCAGCCGGGGCACTGGGACCAACTGCGGCGCGCCCAGCCCAGGGCGGAAGCGGGCGTACTGGCCCTCCATGAACGGCTCAGCCGCCAACTGCTCGCCCAGCCGCGCAATCCCCAAAAGCAGGTAGCCATAGCCCCCGAAGACGAAGCCCCACTGCGCCACCTGCTCCAGGTGCTTGGCCCCTTGCCCCAGCCATGGCCGGCCTGGCTAGCTGCCGCGGGCCAGGGCTGGACCAGCTGGGCCCAGGTGGATCCCAACCAGCTGCAATGGGAGCTACATCGCCAGCCCCTGGAGCCGGAAAATGCCTTGCCAGGGATCCTGGAGGCACGGGGCTGCATCCTGCTCGGCCAGGGCCTGGGCCCAGAACAAGGGGGCGCCCAACAGCTGGGCCTGGAGCCAAATGTGGTGGTCGACCTTGGAGATCCGCCGCTGGCGGACCCACTGCCCCTGTTTGCGCCCCTGCGCCAACCCCTGCCAAACAGCCCTCACTACGGCGAACACCTTCTCGACCAATGCCGGCGGCTAGTGCTGGGCCAAAAGCAATTGAGCGTGGTGCTGCTCGACGACCAGGCCCTCAGACTCCAGCTCACCAGCGGCCTGGCCGCGGAATTTGGCAGTCGGGTTAGCCACCAGAGCACGGCCCCCGATAGCAATGGGGTGATCTGCGCCAGCTGGGGTTGGTGGATCGAACACCAGGCGCGCCTGCCCCTGCCCGGCCAGCTGGTCGCCGCCCTGCTGCCCCTGGCCAGCCTGGAAGATCCCCTCACCGCCGCCAGGGTTGGGGCGCTGCGCCAGGAGGGCCGCGACTGGTTCCGCGAACGGCTCCTTCCCGACGCCCTAATCCAAATCCAATTGGCCAGCGCCGGTGTAAGGCGCAACGGCGGCCGCCTGGCCGTGCTCGACGGGCGCCTACGGGGCCGCAGTTGGGGACAAAACGTTTTTAGGTGCCTGGAGCCCTGGGTGGCCTTAAGCCGGTTGCTGCCTCATTAGCCTGGACCTATCAGTAAGTCCCTAACCCAGTTCCGATGGGGGAAGCCAAGCGTCGCAGCAGCCAGGGGCTGCCACCGAAATCGCCCAAACGCAACCAGCCGGACACCTCGCCGCGCCTGGTGGAGTGGTTTCCCCTGACCCGTAACCAGGCGGATCAATTCGTGAAGGTGAGCACCAAGGGTGCCTGGGTTGGCATAGCGGCCCTGGTGTTGTTTTGGGTGATCGTGCGCTTCATCGGGCCGGCAGCTGGCTGGTGGTCGCTAGCCGACGGCTAAGGGCCACACCATCAAGGGGAAAATGGTTAGTCGCATCGACGACAACCGCAAATCTGAAGAAAACCCTAAAATCAATCCATCTGAGCGGATGGCCCATGTTCCCCCGGCTGGCTGAGCAATACCGATCTGTGGTTCAAGACCTGGTGATGAGCCTCCAGGCCCTGGCGATCAGCCTGCAGGATCGGGAAATCGCCGCCAGCTGCTACATCTGCGGCGATGGCCTTGACGGCAAAGGAGCCTCCTTTGTGGCCAACCTCGGCGAAAATCACATGGTGCGCTTTTTGGTTTCCGATTTCGGCATTAGCTGGGTCGAATCCCGCAATGGCCTCGAGCTGGTGAAGCTAGAAGGGGCAGAGGCCATCCAGGAACTGCAGCGGATAGCCCAGGCACTGCAACACCCAGCCAAGACCAGCAAGACACAAAAAGGCGCCGTCACCGGCGCCTAATCGTTCAGATTCAGCCCGCCACTGGCAGCTCCTCTAGGGCCTCCATGGGTGTTGCGGCGGCAGCCTTAGCGGCAGCAGCTAAGGGCTTCATTGAATTGGCACTGACCTCGGAGCCCTCGGTGAGCTTCTTCCGGGTCAGCTGCTCAATCACCTCCTTTTGCCCAGGGTTTTGCTCCAACCAGGTGATGGTGTTGTCGCGGCCCTGACCAATGTTGTCGCCGTCGTAGCTGTACCAGGCGCCCTTGCGGGTCACCACGCCGGTCTCCTCAGCCAAGTCGAGGAGGCAACCCAGGATGCTGATGCCGCGGCCAAACAGGATGTCGAACTCGGCAATGCGGAATGGGGGCGCCACCTTGTTTTTGGCCACCTTGACCTTGGCGCGGATGCCGTATTCCTCGGTGCCACGCTTGAGGGTCTGAATGCGCCGAATATCCAGACGTACAGACGCATAGAACTTCAGGGCGTTACCGCCGGTGGTGGTCTCGGGGTTGCCGTAGGTAACTCCGATCTTTTGACGCAACTGGTTCAGGAAGATCACGGTGCAACCCGATTTGCCGATGTTGCCGGTGATCTTGCGCATGGCCTGGCTCATGAGCCGGGCCTGGGCCCCCACGGCCAAATCCCCCATCTCACCCTCAATCTCAGCCCGGGGGGTGAGGGCCGCCACGGAGTCGACCACCACGATGTCTACGGCCGCAGAACGCACCAGCTGGTCGACGATCTCTAGGGCCATCTCACCGGTATCCGGCTGGGAAACCAACAGGTTTTCAATGTCCACACCGAGGGCGGCGGCATAGACCGGATCCAGGGCATGTTCCGCGTCCACAAAGGCCGCCACCCCGCCACGCTTTTGCACTTCGGCAATGGCGTGCAGGGTGAGGGTTGTTTTGCCAGAGCTCTCGGGCCCATAGACCTCCACCACCCGGCCCTTCGGATAGCCGCCACCGAGGGCCAGATCCAGGGTCAGGGCACCAGTGGAGAAGGTCTCCACCCGCATGCGGGAGGCATCCCCGAGGCGCATGATCGAGCCCTTGCCGAAGTTGCGCTCGATGTGGTTCAGCACAAGGCCTAGGGCCTTGTCCCGCTCTGCCGCAGCGCGGGAATCTGCTGCTGCAGAACGGGAATCTGCTGCGCTGGAAGCTCCCCCAGATGCGGGCGAAGCGCCTTGGGCGGCCTTGGAATCAACGGGCATGGCAATCAAACAGAAAGATGGAACAGGCCGCAGGTATCGCGCAGTAGCCGTGCAAGACCAGCCCGAGGGGGCCATCCTGCGACCTCTAAGCAGCAAGTGCCACCTGAGGGGGCCGGCGTATCAATTGCGCATAGTACGCACGTACTCTAACTGATTAGGGCCATTGCGCCAGGGGGGCTGCAAAAATCTCCGGCTCCAACCAATGGATCCCGTCGGGCAATTGCTGGTGATCCCCGGGAGCTAGATAACCCCAACTGACCAAAAAACAACGCACGGCCGCAAGCTCGGCCTGGGAGCGCACCAGCTCGAGGGTCGGTCGGCGGTCTTCGACAAACCAAATCGGCCGGTATTCGCTGGCCAGCAACTGGGCCAACACCTCACACTTACTGCCCTGTTCGTGGCCAAATAGGGCCCACGGCTCAAGCCCGGCAGCCTGCAGGATTTGGCGGGCAAACTCGCCGCCCTTGGTGGTGAGCACAGCCCAGGGCGAGCCTGCGCAAGCCAATTGCTGGAGCCGCTCCAGCACACCCGGATAGAAGTGATGTAGGCGCAGCCAGCCAGGTAAATCCTTGCCAATTGCCTCCGAGCGCACCCGCTCGAGGGCCCCCTGGAGCTGGTCGGGGCTGAGGCCCCAGCGGAGCAAAGCCTGCTCCAGCTGAGCTTGATAGGAGGCCACCAGGGCCGCCAACTCCAGATCGGGGCGGCCCAATTCCGCCGCCATCAGCACCATCTCCCACCCCTTGTGGATCTGGGGTCGCAGCTTGGCAAAACCTGCCGGTGCCTGCTCCGGTAGGGAAAGGTCCGGCACTAGGGCCATGGCAGCCCTACGGGCCGACCACCAGTACTCGGCCATGCCATCCACCAGCACGCCGTCGAAATCAAAGACCAGCAGGGGAACCGATTGCTCAGTCATTGATTGCTCAGGCACTGATGAGTCAGGCACCGATGGAGGCTCCTGAAACACTTAAAAGGCCCGTAAAAACTGGGTCGCTAGGATTCGAACCTAGGAATGTCGGGACCAAAACCCGATGCCTTACCGCTTGGCGACGACCCAAAGCCCCGGCAACTACCGGTGCCTAGATAGTTACCCATAGCGCCCGGTCGTTCGTCAACCGAGACCCGCCACGACGGACCCCAATGCCCGCCACTTCAGGCTGGAAATACCCGCAGTCGCTGGGCCTGGCCCCGGCCAAGCACGGCCGTGCGCAGCTGGTAGTGGCCGGCAAATTCGGCCTGCAACTGGCGCACCCTGGCGCTGCGGGGCAATAGGTCCACCGGCTGGCCCTGGGGCAAAACCACCTCCTCAACCGCCAGGCGACATTCCTCCAGCCCCCCCAGGTCGTCGTCGAAATCGGGTCCTAGGGAATCGGCAAGGGCCTCGGAGGCCGGAATTGCCTGGTTGGCCAGCAGCCGCTCCAAGCCCCGCTGAATTTGGGGCAGGGCAGAACTTTTGATAACCAAAATCGGAATTCCCAACTCCTGGGCCTGGCGACGTACGTGGGGATCTCGACCCAGCTGCTGGCGCACGCTCAACACCACGTCCGCCAGCTCCACGCTGCCTGCGGGCTCAACCGGCATTTGCCGTCCACGCACCACCTGCTCCAGCTCACGCCTACTGATCCCAGCCCCGTAGACCCGCAACAGCGGCCGAACTGGCGGGATAAGCCGCAATGGGGAAACTGGCCGCAGGGTTGGGCCTGGCCGCAGGGTTGGGCCTGGCCGCAAGTTTGGACCTGGCCTAAGCGCTAGGGGGGCCGGCAAAACAGGCTCCTGCACTTGCATTTGGCCATCGGCGCCCAGCTCCCGCACCTGGGGCCTGGCCAGCTGCCCCCGCAACAGCAGGTCAACGGTGCCGGCTACCTCCTGGTGAACCAACCAGCGCTGGCGGCTGTGCATCTCCACCGCCAAGGGGAAGGTGGGGTCGGCCGCCCTCTCCAAGACTGTCTTCTGGCTACGGCGCCGGCGGGCTTCCTCATCGCCCAAGGTGACCGTCTGGATACCGCCGATCAAGTCCGCAAGGGTCGGATTTTTAATCAGGTTTGCCAACTCGTTGCCATGGGCGGTGGCCACCAACATCACCCCCCGCTCCGCAATCGTGCGAGCTGCCTGGGCCTCCAACTCGGTGCCGATTTCATCGATAACGATGACCTCAGGCATGTGGTTTTCCACGGCCTCAATCATCACCTGGTGCTGCAGCTCAGGCCTGGCCACCTGCATGCGGCGGGCCCGACCAATGCCGGGGTGGGGGATGTCGCCATCGCCGGCGATTTCATTACTGGTGTCAATCACCACCACTCGGCGGCCAAAGTCGTCCGCCAAAACCCGGGCGATTTCCCTAAGGGCCGTGGTTTTGCCCACCCCGGGCCGCCCCATCAACAGCAGGGATTGGCCCGAATCGAGCAGATCACGCACCATCGCCACGGTGCCAAACACAGCACGACCCACCCGGCAGGTGAGTCCCACGACGGTTCCGCTGCGGTTGCGAATGGCGCTGATGCGGTGCAGGGTGCGCTCAATGCCAGAGCGGTTATCTCCGCCAAAGCTGCCGAGTTGATCAACCACCAACGCCAGATCAGCCCGGCTCACCGCTTCCGTGCCTAGGTCCCGCACCCGATCTGGATAGCGGGCCTCCGGCACCCGACCCAAATCCATCACCACCTCAATCAGTTGATCGCGGGCCTGGGCAGACGCCAGGGCCCTCCTGATCGCTAGGGGCAACACCGTGAGCAGGCGATCGAGATCGTCCGTAATCTGCTGGTGGGTGATCGGTTGGGAGCTCAGCACCGCTGGCCTGGGAATGGCTGCCGTTCTAGCCAAGGCTGCACCAAAGACCGGGCCTCCCCCAGGGCCTGGGGCCACAGCTCGGCATCGGCGAGCAGGCCCTGGCCCCGCTCCTGGGCGGCCAGTAGCCAGGGTTGGAGCAGGCGGCGCGCCACCCCGCCAAAGGCCACTCCAGCCACAAAGGGGGCGAGTTTTGGCCTTAGCTGGAGCTGCACCAGGGTTTGGCCATTGGTACCGCCCGCCAGTTGCAGGGGGCCCGGCGGGGCCAGGGGTAGGCGTGCGGCCAGCAACTTCACTGCGGCATGGGCCATGCCACCCCCCACATCACCGCTCATCGGCCGGCCATCCAACTGCCAAAGCGGCGCCAAGCCGAGATCGCGCAGCAGGCGATAACGCTGCCAAAGCTCCGCAGGCTGCACATCGATGGCCGCACTCACCGCCAGACGCCCCAAGCTGATGCCACTGGCAACCACCTGGCCAAGGCGCTCGGCAAAAGCATCTAGCCGGCCCGGCTGGGTATGGATCTCAACCGCATCGGGCCGGATCGAGGCCAGCAGGGGGGGCACGGCAGCCGGTGCCAGCACCTGGGAGTGCTCCCCAATCAGGCCATGGGGGCAGGCCGGCAGGCAGCGGCCACAGCCATAGCAACGCTCGGCCAGCACGCCCATTGAGCCGGTAGCCGCCTGGCCAATCGCCAGGGCCGGGCAGACCCTTTCACAGGGCCTGGGGCAGCCGGTTGGGCAGCGCCCGGGATCAAACCAGGCCTTGCGGAAGTGGGGATCAGCCCCATCACTGAGGCTCACCATCAGCCAGGGCCTGGTTGCACCGCGCGCCTGTGCCCAGGCGATTCCCCTTTCGATCGCCGCCGCCACGGCCAGATCAGCCGCGCCGTCGATGCAATGCACGCCTGCAAGTGCATAGATGCCGCAGAGATCCTCAATCGCGGCCAAATCCTGGTTGCTCGCCCCACAGATCAACTTGACCCAACGCCCCTGGGCCAGGGCCTGCTCAGCCACCAAATCCCTCAGACCAGAAGTTGCTCGAGGGGCTGCCAACGCAGGGAACGGGAGCCGCCCATTTCCACCACGAGCTTCAGGCGGGGCTCCCGGCGACACAGCGCCACCAGCGAACCCAACTCCGCCGTTGAGAGCACCTGGCCCTCCAAAAGCCAAAGCAGGATGGGCTGGCTGCCCTCCAGCAGGGCCCCCAACTGGGGCATCACCATCTGCACCTCTCCGACCGCTGCTCCCCGGCCCACGCTTTGGTGACCGAGGTGAGGGGGGCGCACGCCATGGAGACCGAGGAGATAGGCCTCCGGGTCACCGAGGCCCCGGGCCGAGGCCATCTGGGCCCGGTAGCCGGCCGCCCGCAGGCGACGCATCAAGCGGGTTTCGGCACCCCCTTCAAGGGGGGCGTACAAAGCCAGGGCGCCGGACCGCTCAAGGTCCTGGCGAAAACCGCGTCCTGAAAGCAGGAGAGGCATTACAAGCAGTCGCGGAGCTGGGCGCCATTCTGACAGCCAACTTCTCCAGTGCAGGGCAGACCGTGGGGTATGTTGGCCAACTGTGCTACTAATTTGTGCCCGTCCGCTAGCCGGGCCTCCAAATCACTGCACAAGGTCACCAGTGGTGGTGACCTACCTAGGCCAGTACGGAAAAAGCCGTTTGCTGTGTAAACAGCATTTCTGCAAAACCGTCGGGAAACTGCCAGAACGCACCCAATCCACTGCGATTGGGCCCGGTTCAGACAAGTCCCAGCCCGCTGATCAGAGCCCTGATCTGTCTCGCTAGCCCCTTGGTTATCGCCCCAGTTGTTGCCCGAGGCTCCGCCTTGGCCAATTGAGGCGTCCCCTTCGAGCTCTAGCCCCACAGTTCAAACGGCCCGATTCAGCTTTCATCGGCCCCACCTTTGCCTCTTGGCATGGATGGTCGATGGTCCAGCTGGCGTTGTACCTCTTCCTATGTCTATCGGCATTCTTGGGAAGAAATTGGGCATGTCCCAATTCTTCGACGACGAGGGCAGATCCATCCCGGTCACATTGATCGAGGCCGGTCCCTGCCGCATCACCCAACTCAAATCCACCAGCACCGACGGCTACGCCGCCGTGCAACTTGGTTTTGGCGACGTTCGCGAAAAGCTCGTGAACAAGCCCGCCAAGGGGCACCTGGCCAAGTCAGGCTCTGAAGTGCTGCGTCACCTGAAGGAATATCGGGTCGACAACGTGGATGGCCTGGAGCTGGGTGCCTCCATCACCGTGTCTGCCTTTGAGGCTGGCCAGAAGGTCGACGTGAGTGGCGACACCATGGGTCGCGGCTTCGCCGGTCTGCAAAAGCGCCACGGCTTCAGCCGCGGCCCCATGACCCACGGTTCCAAAAACCACCGCGAACCCGGATCGATCGGCGCAGGCACCACCCCTGGCCGCGTCTATCCCGGCAAGCGCATGGCTGGTCGCTACGGCGGCAAGCAAATCACCACCCGGGGCCTCGTGATCCTGAAAGTGGACACCGTGCACAATCTGCTGGTGGTTAAAGGTTCAGTGCCCGGCAAGCCCGGCGCCCTGCTGAACATCCGCCCGGCGAACCGGGTGGGCGCCAAAGCTGGGAACTGAGGAAAACACCTATGGCTAACTGTGTAATCCGCGACTGGCAGGGCAAAGAAGCCGGCAAGGCTGCCCTCGACCTCAAGGTCGCCAAAGAAACGTCTGCCCACGACCTGGTGCACCGCGCCGTCGTGCGTCAGCTGGCCCACGCCCGCCAGGGCACGGCCAGCACCCTGACCCGTGCCGAAGTGGCCGGTGGTGGCCGCAAGCCCTACAAACAGAAGGGCACCGGTCGGGCTCGCCAGGGCTCGATCCGCACCCCGCTCCGCCCAGGCGGTGGCGTGGTGTTCGGGCCCAAACCCCGCAGCTACAACCTGGCGATGAACCGCAAGGAACGTCGTTCGGCCCTGCGCACCGCCCTGATGAGCCGCATCGGCGACATCACCGTGGTCAAGGGCTTTGGAGCTGGGATTGAAACCCCCAAAACCAAGGAAATCACCGCCGCCCTCCAGCGTTTAGGCATTGATGCCGGCGCCAAGGTGCTGGTGGTGCTCGATGGCGCCTCCGATGCGATTCGTCGCTCGGTCCGCAACCTCGAAAAGGTCAAGTTGATCGCCGCCGATCAACTCAACGTGTTCGACCTTCTCAACGCCAACAAGTTGGTGCTGAGCGAAGAAGCACTCACGAAGATCCAGGAGGTCTACGGAGATGACTGAACGTTTTGCAGGTCGGCTCGCGGATGTGATCCGCCGGCCGCTGATCACCGAGAAGGCCACCCGCGCCCTCGAGCTCAACCAGTACACCTTTGAGGTGGATCACCGGGCTGCCAAGCCCGACATCAAGGCCGCCGTTGAACAGCTGTTCGACGTCCGCGTGGTGGGTGTGAGCACCATGAACCCCCCGCGCCGTTCGCGCCGCGTGGGCCGCTTCGCCGGCAAACGCGCCCAGGTGAAGAAAGCAGTGGTGCGCCTGGCCGAGGGCAACGCCATCCAGCTATTCCCTGAGTCCTGAGGCGTCTGAAAAACCATGGCAATCCGTAACTACCGCCCCATCACCCCCGGCACACGCACCCGCGTCGCCAGTGACTTCTCTGAGGTCACCGGCCGCGGTCGCGAGCGGGGCCTGGTGGTGGCCAAACACCGCAGCAAGGGCCGCAACAACCGCGGCGTGATCACCTGCCGCCACCGCGGCGGTGGCCACAAGCGCCTGTATCGCATCGTCGACTTCCGTCGCGACAAAGTCGGCGTGGTGGCCAAGGTGGCCGCCATCCACTACGACCCCCATCGCAACGCCCGCCTGGCCCTGCTCTTCTACACCGATGGTGAGAAGCGCTACATCCTGGCTCCGGCAGGCATTGAGATCGGTCAACAGTTGGTGTCGGGCCCCGATTCCCCGATCGAAACCGGCAACGCCCTGCCCCTTTCGGCCATCCCCCTCGGCTCGAGCGTTCACAACGTGGAGCTCTACGCCGGCAGGGGTGGCCAAATGGTGCGCACCGCTGGTGCCAGCGCCCAGGTGATGGCAAAAGAGGGCGATTACGTCGCCCTCAAGCTGCCCTCCACCGAGGTGCGTCTGGTCCGCCGTGAGTGCTACGCCACCATCGGCGAAGTGGGCAACGCCGAGGTGCGCAACACCAGCCTCGGCAAAGCTGGCCGCAAGCGCTGGCTGGGTCGCCGTCCGGAAGTCCGCGGCAGCGTCATGAACCCTTGCGATCACCCCCACGGTGGTGGCGAAGGTCGCGCTCCGATCGGCCGGTCCGGCCCTGTGACACCCTGGGGCAAACCGGCCCTAGGCCTCAAAACCCGTAAGCGGAACAAACCCAGCAATCGGTTTGTGCTCCGGAAACGTCGCCGCACCTCCAAGCGGAGCCGTGGCGGACGCGATTCCTGATGAACCACACCGCTTTGCTTTCTGCTTAAACCGCCATGGGACGTTCACTCAAAAAAGGTCCGTTTGTTGCCGACAGCCTGCTTCGCAAGCTGGAGAGACAAAACGCCGCCGACGACAAGTCCGTGATCAAAACCTGGTCACGTGCTTCCACCATCCTGCCGATGATGATTGGCCACACGATTGCCGTGCACAACGGCAAATCCCATGTGCCGGTCTACGTGACAGAACAAATGGTGGGCCACAAGCTCGGGGAATTCGCCCCCACCCGCACCTTCCGGGGCCACATCAAGGACAAGAAAGGAGGTCGCTGACGCTATGGCAAACACATCAACCAACCAAGCCCTCGCCCACGGCCGCTTCATCCGCGGTTCCGTGTCCAAAGTGCGGAGGGTTCTCGACCAGATCCGCGGCCGCACCTATCGCGAGGCGCTGATCATGCTCGAGTTCATGCCTTACCGCTCCACCGGCCCCATCACCAAGGTGTTGCGGTCGGCCGTGGCTAACGCAGAACACAACATGGGCCTTGACCCATCAACCCTGGTCATCAGCCAGGCGATCGCCGACATGGGTCCGTCCCTGAAGCGTTTTCGCCCCCGCGCCCAGGGTCGCGCCTACGCGATCAAGAAACAGACCTGCCACATCAGCATTGCTGTGGCTCCTTCCGCCTGACCCCCGAGGACACCGACTGATGGGACACAAGATCCATCCAACCGGCCTGCGCCTGGGGATCACCCAGGAACACCGCTCGCGTTGGTACGCCCCCAGCAAGACCTATCCGACCCTCCTCCAGGAGGACGACCGGATTCGTAAGTTCGTACACAAGAAGTACGGCGCCGCAGGCATCAGCGATGTGCTGATTGCCCGCAAGGCCGACCAATTGGAAGTCGAACTCAAAACCGCTCGCCCCGGCGTGCTCGTTGGCCGTCAGGGCAGCGGCATTGAGGAGCTGCGCACCGGCATCCAAAAAACCCTCGGTGATGCGACCCGCCAGGTGCGCATCAACGTGGTGGAAGTGGAGCGGGTAGATGCCGACGCCTTCCTGCTGGCCGAATACATCGCCCAGCAACTGGAAAAGCGCGTGGCATTCCGTCGCGTGATGCGGATGACCGTGCAGCGGGCCCAACGGGCCGGCGTGCTCGGCCTAAAGATCCAGGTGAGCGGCCGCCTTAACGGCGCCGAAATCGCCCGGACCGAATGGACTCGCGAAGGTCGTGTGCCCCTGCACACCCTCCGCGCCGACATCGACTACGCCACCAAGCTGGCCAGCACCACCTATGGGGTGTTGGGCATCAAGGTGTGGGTGTTCAAAGGCGAGGTTCTTCCTGGCCAAAAAGAGCAGCTGCCCGTGGGTGCAGCTCCCCGTCGGCGGACCAGCCGGCAGCCCCAACAGTTCGAAGACCGCTCCAATAAGGAGTGATCAGGAAGCCGAATCATGCTGAGTCCTAGACGCGTCAAATTCCGCAAGCAACAGCGAGGCCGCATGCGCGGTGTCGCTACTCGCGGAAACACCATTGCCTTCGGGGAATTTGCCCTGCAGGCCCAAGAGTGCGGGTGGATCACCTCCCGCCAAATCGAAGCGAGCCGGCGGGCCATGACCCGCTACGTCAAGCGGGGGGGGCAAATCTGGATACGGATTTTCCCCGACAAGCCCGTCACGATGCGCCCCGCCGAAACCCGCATGGGTTCCGGCAAGGGCAACCCAGAGTTCTGGGTGGCCGTGATCAAGCCAGGTCGCATCCTGTTCGAGATAGGGGGTCCCGACATCACCCCCGAAATCGCCAAGGAAGCCATGCGCCTGGCCCAATACAAGCTGCCTTTAAAGACCAAGTTCCTCACCCTGGCTGACCAGGAAGCGGAAGCTCTGGCCACCTCTGGCAAACCCGCCGCAGTGGAGTCCTGACCATGGCCCGACCCAACATCACCGAGGTTCGCAAGCTCTCGGGCGAAGAGATCAACGAACAGATCAATGCCACCCGGCGTGAACTGTTCACTCTGCGCTTCGAGCAAGCCACCCGCAGGCTCGAAAAGCCCCACCGTTTCAAGGAAGCTCGCATCAAGCTGGCCCATCTGATGACGGTTCAGCAGGAGCAGAAACGCTCCGCCGCCACTGCTGACTCCCCCTCCTGATTCCCCCCCCTAATTCCCATGGCAACCAAGGAAAGGGTCGGCACCGTCGTCAGCGACAAGATGGACAAAACGGTGGTGGTGGCGGTCGAAAACCGCTTCCCCCACCCCATCTATCAAAAGACGGTCAGCCGGACCACCCGTTACAAAGCCCACGACGAGGCAAACAACTGCCGCGTCGGCGACCGGGTTCGCATCACTGAGACCCGACCGCTCAGCCGCACTAAGCGCTGGACTGTGGCCGAGGTTCTCAACAGCACCAACGCCGGTTGAGGAGAGCACCCCAATGATTCAACAAGAGACCTACCTGAACGTCGCTGACAACAGTGGCGCCAAGCGCATCCAGTGCATCCGGGTGCTCGGTACCAATCGGCGCTACGCCCACGTGGGCGACGTAATCGTGGCTGCCGTCAAGGACGCCATGCCCAACATGGGCGTCAAGAAATCGGATGTGGTCAAAGCCGTGGTGGTCCGCACCAAGGCGACCCTGCGCCGGGAAACCGGCAACTCGATTCGCTTCGACGACAACGCTGCCGTGATCCTTGGTGGCGACAACAACCCCAAGGGCACCAGGGTTTTCGGCCCTGTGGCCCGGGAACTGCGCGAACGCAATTTCACCAAGATTGTGTCGCTCGCCCCGGAGGTGATCTGAAATGGCCACCGCAACCCCCAAGGCCAAGCCCCAGGTGCGCATCAAGATGCGCATCAAAAAAGGTGACACCGTCCAGGTGATTGCCGGCAAAGACAAGGGCAAAACCGGTGAAGTGATCCGCACTCTGCCGATCGAAAACCGGGTGGTTGTGCAGGGAATCAACCTGCGCACCCGCCACGTCAAGCCCACCCAGGAAGGCGAAACCGGCCGCATCGTGACCGAGGAAGCATCCGTGCATGCCTCCAACGTGATGCTCTATTCCACGACCAAAAACGTGGCCAGCCGCGTTGAGATCACGGTCGACAAGGACGGCACCAAAAAGCGCCGCCTTAAAAAGACTGGAGAAATCCTGGATTGAGTTGCCAGGCCCTTTGGGCCCAACTCCCACCCCACTCCTTTCCCGCCCCATCCACTCCTTCTGACCCAGACCAGAAGCGCTTTCCCCTCCCCGTCATGTCACTCAAAAAGAACTATCGGGAGAAGATCCAGCCCAAGTTGCTGAAAGATCTCAATCTCTCCAATATTCACGAAGTCCCCAAGGTGGTGAAAATCACCGTCAACAGGGGCCTCGGTGAAGCCGCCCAAAATGCCAAGGCCCTTGAGGCCTCGATCGTGGAGCTGGCCAACATCACCGGTCAAAAGGTGATGGTGACCCGCGCCAAGAAGGCTATTGCCGCCTTCAAGATCCGCCAGGGCATGCCGATTGGCGTGGCTGTGACACTGCGCGGTGAGCGGATGTATGCGTTCCTGGAGCGCCTGATTCACCTGGCTCTGCCCCGCATCCGTGATTTTCGCGGTGTGAGCCCCAAGAGCTTTGATGGCCGCGGGAATTACACCCTGGGGATCCGCGAACAGATCATTTTCCCCGAGATCGCCTTCGACAAGATCGATGCGATCCGGGGGATGGACGTCACCATCGTGACCAGCGCCCGTAGCGACGAAGAGGGCCGGGCCCTCCTCCGCGAGATGGGAATGCCGTTCCGCAGCAATTAGCCCTCTTCGGACCCGACCTATGGCCAATCACGACCCCATTTCTGACATGCTCACCCGCATTCGCAATGCGAGTGAGAAGCGTCACGAGACCACAAAGATTCCAGCTTCACGGCAGGTGCGCAACGTTGCCAACGTGCTGCAGCAGGAGGGCTTCATTGCCGCCATCACCGAAGAAGGTGAAGGCGTCCTGAGGCACCTGGTGCTAGAGCTGAAATACAGCGGCAAACACCGCCAGCCCACCATCCGCTCAGTGCAAAGGGTTAGCAAGCCTGGCCTGCGCGTTTACAAGAACAATCGTCAGCTGCCCAAGGTTTTGGGCGGCCTCGGTGTGGCCATCATCTCCACCTCTAAAGGAGTGATGAGCGACCGCGACGCCCGCAAGCAGGGCGTCGGTGGCGAAGTGCTCTGCTACGTCTACTGATCCTGGGAATTTGATCCATGTCTCGTATTGGTAAAGCACCGATTCCCCTCCCCGAAAAGGTGAGTGTCAGCCTCAATGGCCTGGCAGTCACCGTGAAGGGCCCCAAGGGTGAACTTTCTCGCACCCTCCCCGATGGGGTGCAAATCTCCCAGGACGGCAACACTCTGGTGGTGAGCCCCAGCACGGAAACCCGACGCTCCCGCGAGCGCCATGGCCTGTGCCGGACCCTCGTCGCCAACATGGTGGAAGGCGTCAGCCAGGGCTACACCAAAAAGCTCGAAATCGTTGGCGTGGGCTACCGCGCCGCCGTGCAGGGCAAAAAACTGGTGGTGAGCGCCGGCTACAGCCACCAGGTGGAAATGCTGCCCCCCGATGGAGTCACCTTCACCGTGGAAGGCAACACCACCGTTTTTGTCTCTGGTGCCAACAAGGAACTTGTGGGCAATGAGGCCGCCAAGGTCCGCGCCATTCGTCCGCCGGAGCCCTACAAGGGCAAGGGCATCAAATACGAGGGTGAGCGCATCCTGCGCAAGGCCGGTAAGACCGGTAAGAAATGAGGTCTGCCTGAGAGCCGTTACCCTGTATCCCTATGTCTTCCATTTCCCGCAAACAGCAGACCCAGAAGCGTCACCGCCGCCTGCGTCGCCTTCTCTCCGGCACTGCCCAACGTCCGCGTTTGGCCGTGTTCCGTTCCAACAATCACATCTACGCCCAGGTCATCGACGACGCCTCCCAGAACACCCTCTGTGCAGCGTCGACCCTCGACAAAGATCTGCGCACCAGTCTTGAAACCAGTGCCACCTGCGATGCCTCCGTGGCCGTTGGTGCCTTGGTCGCCAAGCGTGCCCTGGCTAAGGGCATCCAGCAGGTGGTCTTCGATCGCGGCGGCAACCTGTACCACGGCCGGGTGAAAGCCCTGGCTGACGCCGCCCGGGAAGCGGGCCTTCAGTTCTGATCCCTGCTCTCACCATGACCGAATCCAACGACCAGATCCAAACCAACGCCATTCCTGGAGCGGCGGATGTTCCTGCAGCGGCCGATGGCCAGCAGGAGCGCCGCGGTGGCCGCGGTGAAGGCCGTGGCGGCGGCGGCGGCGGCGGCGACCGCCGTGGCGGCGGCGGCGGCCGGGGCCGCGACAACCGCAGGGGCCAGGAGCGCGACTCCGAATGGCAGGAGCGCGTGGTGCAAATCCGCCGTGTCTCCAAAACCGTCAAGGGCGGCAAGAAGATGAGCTTCAGGGCCATCATTGTTGTCGGCAACGAACGGGGCCAGGTCGGCGTTGGCGTCGGCAAGGCCGGTGATGTGATCGGCGCCGTCCGCAAGGGCGTGGCCGATGGCAAGAAGCACCTGGTGAAGGTGCCCCTCACCCGCCACAGCTCCATCCCAACCCTCAGCAATGGCCGCGATGGCGCCGCCAGTGTCTTGATTCGGCCGGCCGCCCCAGGTACCGGTGTTATCGCGGGTGGTTCGATCCGCACGGTGCTGGAACTCGCCGGCATCAAAAACGTGCTCGCCAAGCGCCTGGGTTCAAAAACCCCCCTCAACAACGCCCGCGCTGCCATCGAAGCCCTGGCTGGCCTCCGCACCCACAAGGAGACCGCCAAGGAGCGGGGCATCTCCCTCGAGCAGATTTACTCCTGAGATTCCCCATGTCTTTCACTCTTCAAACCCTTAAGTCCAATCCCGGTGCAAGGCGCCGCAAACTGCGCAAGGGCCGTGGCATCGCCGCCGGCCAAGGTGCCAGCTGCGGTTTCGGCATGCGTGGTCAAAAGTCCCGCTCGGGTAGCCCCACCCGGCCTGGCTTTGAAGGTGGCCAAATGCCCCTTTACCGTCGCATCCCCAAGCTCAAGCACTTTGAACTGGTGAACCGCAAGGAATTCACCGTGATCAACGTGGCCAAGCTTGCCGAGATCAAGGCCGGCAGCACGGTGAGCCTCGATTCCCTCGTCAAAGATGGAATTGTCACTAGCCCCAAGCATCCCCTCAAGATCCTCGGGAATGGTGAGTTGGCCGTCAAACTCACCGTCCAGGCAACCGCCTTTACGGCCAGCGCCCGCACCAAAATCGAAGCAGCTGGCGGCAGCTGCGAACTGGTCTGATCACCTCCTTTCTCTGGTCGCCCAATGGCCTACGGGGTTGGGCGGTCTAAGGTCTGAGCCGTCTGCTTGAGCCCCTGGCCAGCAGGCGGCTTTTGTTTGGCTAGTCACCGCCCAGGGCCCACCCCAGGCATGCTGCCAGCTGGATCCCATCCCTCTCCCGCCCAGATTCACCATGCTGCTTAGCCGGGGCCGAAACCCCAGTGCCGGGGAAATCCTCAGCCAGTTGATCCAATCCAAGGGCCTGCGCGACCGGGTGCTCACCACCCTGGCCCTGCTGCTTGTGGTGCGGCTGGGGATCTACATCCCCATGCCGGGCATTGATCGGGTGGCCTTTGCCGACTTCCTTTCAAAAGGCGGGCAGCTGATTGGCTTCCTCGACATCTTCACCGGCGGCGGACTCTCCACCCTGGGGGTATTTGCCCTGGGGATCCTGCCCTTCATTAACGCCTCGATCATCATCCAGTTGCTCACGGCAGCCCTTCCCCAGCTGGAGGATCTCCAAAAAAACGAAGGGGAGGCTGGTCGGCGCAAAATCGCCCAAATCACCCGCTATGTGGCCCTGGGTTGGGGGATCCTGCAAAGCACGGTCTTTGCCCTGATCCTGAGGCAATACGCCACGGAGGGCCTCTCGGAGCCGGTGTTTGTGATCCAAACGGCCCTGGCGCTGGTCACAGGCTCGATGGTGGTGATGTGGATATCTGAGGTGATCACTGAAAGGGGAATTGGCCAAGGCGCATCCCTGGTGATCTTCGTAAACATCGTGGCCACCCTGCCCAAGGCCCTGGGCTCCACCGTCGAGTTGGCCCAAAGCGGCGACCGCAGCACCGTGGGGGGAATTGTGGTGCTGGTGGTTGTTTTCCTACTCACCATCGTGGGCATCATCTTTGTGCAGGAGGGCAACCGCCGTATCCCCATCGTCAGCGCCAAACGCCAGGTGGGCGGAGCCAGTCTGCTGGCCGCACGCCAGAGCTACCTGCCGCTCAAGCTCAATGCCGGAGGCGTGATGCCGATCATTTTTGCCTCGGCAGTTGTGTTCCTGCCCCTAACCATCGCCAACCTGACCCGCAACCCATTGCTGATCCAGGTGGCGGGATACCTCAATCCCAACAGCAATACGCCCTGGGTTTACGCCCTGGTGTTCTTCGGCCTGATCTGCGGCTTTGGCTTTTTCTATGCCTCGCTCACGGTCAATCCGGTCGACATCGCCACCAACCTCAAGCGGGGCGGCGTAGCGATCCCAGGCATCCGGCCAGGCTCCGCAACCGCCACCTACTTGAGCGGAGTGCAAAACCGTCTCACCCTTCTAGGCGGCGTGTTCCTCGGGGCGGTGGCGATCATCCCCTCCGCTGTTGAAGGCGCCACCCAGGTGCGGACCTTTCAAGGCCTGGGGGCCACCTCCCTGCTGATCCTGGTGGGCGTCGCCATCGACACCGCCAAGCAGGTCCAGACCTACGTGATCTCCCAGCGCTACGAAGGGATGGTACGCCAATAGGCCCGAGGGCGGCCAGGGCAAATTCCTGCCAAACCCGCCAGCTGTTTTCCGTTTATTTGCATTGCAAGCCATGAAACAACGCCTTCTTTTCCTCGGTCCCCCCGGGGCCGGCAAGGGCACCCAGGCCCAACAACTGGCCGTGGCCAAGGGCCTGTTGCACCTCTCTACCGGCGACCTGCTGCGGGCAGAGGTCCAGGCCGGCAGTGCCTTGGGGCAAGAGGCCGAGGCCGTCATGGCCAGGGGCGAGCTCGTGAGCGATGCCCTGGTGCTGGCGATCGTGCGGGGCCGACTAGAGAGCCATCAGGGCGGCTGGCTGCTCGATGGCTTTCCCCGCAACCTGGCCCAGGCCGAAGCCCTGGGCCAGCTCCTTGATGACCTGGGCCAACAGATCGAATTGGTTGTGCTGATGGAGCTCGACGACGACCTCCTGATCCAACGCCTGCTGAGCCGGGGCCGCACCGATGACAACGAAGCAGTGATTCGCCACCGCCTCGAGGTCTACCGCGAACAGACCGCACCGCTGATCAGCCACTACCGCAGCAGGGGCCTGCTGGAGGCGGTCGAGGCCGCTGGCAGCGTCGAAACGATTGCCGATCGCATCACAGACCTTCTGGCCTGAGGCCAGTTGACCTGTGTGATAGGTTGCTCGTTTGCAATTTCGGAGAGCACTACTCCCATGAAGGTGCGTGCCTCAGTGAAAAAAATGTGTGAGAAGTGCCGGGTGATTCGTCGCCACGGCAGGGTAATGGTCATCTGCACCAACCCCAAGCACAAGCAGCGCCAGGGCTGACCAGCCCCATGGCCGCCCTCCGGGGCAGCTGCTCCAGCCCGTTTACGCCAATTTGGCCCGGGCTGAGCTCCATTTGTTCCAACTGAATCGTTTTCCCACGTGGCTCGGATTGCCGGCGTTGATATCCCTCGCGACAAGCGAGTCGAGATCTCTCTCACCTATGTGTATGGCATTGGCTTGACCCGTGCCCACAAGATCCTGGCCAAAACCGGGGTCAACCCTGACACCCGGGTGAAGGATCTCAGCGACGCCGACGTGCAAAAGCTGCGCGGCGCTGCTGAGGGCTTCACCCTCGAAGGGGACCTGCGGCGCCAGGAGGGCATGGCCCTCAAGCGTTTGCAGGACATCGGCTGCGTCCGCGGCCGTCGCCACCGCATGGGCCTGCCCGTGCGCGGTCAACGCACCCGGACCAATGCCCGTACCCGCCGTGGTGCGCGCAAAACCGTGGCCGGCAAGAAGAAATAGGCCCCAGCGGCCCCTTCTTCACCCCAGCCCGACTCCCTGTCTTAAGGCTCCATTCCCCAAGCAGCCCTGCCGCCAACCTCCCCGTAAGCCTGATTTTTCAGGCCTGCCCAAGGGTCACCGGCGTCACCAGGGCGCTCCCCAGACGTTTCCTGATCACCTCCTGCTCCTGCAGGCCTACCAACCATGGCAAAGCCAGCCAAAAAATCGGGCCCCAAAAAGGCCAAACGCAATGTGCCCAACGGCGTTGCGCACATCCAAAGCACCTTCAACAACACGATCGTGTCGATTACCGACACAGCCGGTGAGGTGATTTCCTGGAGCTCCGCCGGAGCCAGTGGCTTCAAGGGCGCCCGCAAAGGCACCCCCTTTGCCGCCCAAACCGCTGCTGAAGCAGCCGGTCGCCGGGCCATGGAACAGGGCATGCGCCAAATCGAAGTGCTGGTGAGGGGCCCCGGTTCCGGTCGGGAAACCGCCATTCGCGCCCTTCAGGTTGCTGGTCTGGAAATCACCCTGATCCGCGATGTCACACCCCTGCCCCACAACGGCTGCCGTCGCTCCAAGCGTCGTCGCGTCTGATTTGTCGTTGACCTAGCCCCTCGGGCGCAACTTTCCAACCTTTCGACCCTTCAGACCGTGTTGCATTACCAAATTGACCGGATTGAGCACCAGATCTCTGAAGATCGCTCCCAAATGGGCGTCTTCCTGATCGGCCCCCTCGATCGCGGCCAAGCCACCACCCTGGGGAACGCCCTGCGCCGGGTCCTGATTGGCAGCCTCGAGGGCAGTGCCATCACCGCCGTCCGCATCTCCGGCGTTAACCACGAGTACGCCACGGTCCCCGGGGTGCGCGAAGACGTGCTCGACATCCTGCTCAACTGCAAACAGATCTCGGTCAACAGCCGCAACCGGGAGCTCGAGATCGGCCGCCTGACGGTCAACGGTCCCGCCACCGTGACCGCCTCAGATCTGCAGTTTTCTTCCCAGGTGCAGGTAATCGACGGCAACCGCCTAATCGCCACCGTGGCCGAAGGCCACAACCTGGAGTTGGAAGTGCATGTGGAGCGCGGCGTTGGCTACAGGCCTGTCAATCGCCACAGCGAAGACACCAGCGCCATCGACCTGCTCCAAATTGATGCGGTCTTCAAACCCGTCAAACGGGTCAACTACACAGTCGATGAAACCGCCGTGGGTGAAGGTGGTTCGGCCCGAGAGCGCCTGCGCCTGGAAATTGAAACCAACGGCAGCGTCACCCCCGACGACGCCATGGCCCAAGCCGCCAACCAGTTGATCGCCCTGTTCCAGCCCCTGGCAAGCCTTTCTCTGGTGGAGGAGCCAGGCCTGGAGCCCGAGCCCTCGGCCGAGGCCCAAATCCCCCTCGAGGAGCTCAACCTCTCGGTGCGGGCTTACAACTGCCTGAAGCGGGCCCAGGTCAACTCCGTATCCGACCTGATGGGCTTCAGCTACGAAGACCTGCTCGAGATCAAAAACTTCGGCTCCAAGTCGGCCGATGAAGTTATCGAAGCGCTAGAGCGCATCGGTATCATCCTCCCCCAAAGCCGCACCAGCGCCTGATCGGCGGCCCCGCCCCCTACCTAACCAGACCCATGAGACACCAGTGCCGAGTCCCCATGTTGGGACGCCCCGCCGACCAACGCAAAGCGATGCTGCGGGGTCTTACCACCCAGCTAATCCGCGAGGGCCGGGTGACCACCACCAAGGCGCGGGCCAAGGCCCTGCGCGATGAAGCCGAGCGAATGATCAGCCTGGCCAAGGACGGCAGCCTGCCTGCCCGCAGGCGGGCGATTGGCTACATCTATGACAAACAGCTGGTTCACGCCCTGTTTGACAAGGCCCAGGACCGCTACGGCGATCGCAATGGCGGCTACACCCGCATCATTCGCACCGTGCCCCGTCGGGGTGACAACGCCGAAATGGCAATCATCGAGCTGGTTTGAACCGGAACCGATCTAATCCAGGCCGCGGCGAGCCCAGGTTCACCGCGGTTTTTTAATGGCTTCACTTACCCCCAATTTCTGCGAAAACCCCCAGGGCCAGCTCCAAAGGATTGCCCTCTGCCTTCAATACGACGGCTCTTCCTACTGCGGCTGGCAAAAGCAGCGCAACGCCCCCAGCGTTCAAGAACGGCTGGAGAAGGCGATTGCCGAGCTAGATCCCCACAGGCCGGTCCATAGCGTGGCGGCGGGACGCACCGACACCGGTGTGCATGCGGCAGGCCAAGTGGTGCACTTTGATGCGGCCGGGCCCATACCTCCAGAACGCTGGGCCAAGGCCCTCAATGGCCGCCTACCGGCCACGATCCGGGTGCGCTCCGCAACGGTGGTGAAAAGCGATTGGCACGCCTGCTTCGCTGCCAACTACCGGCGTTATCGCTACACCATTTACAACGGCCGCACCCCCAACCTATTTCTGGCGCCCTGGTCCTGGCACCGCTACCGGCGGCGACTGGATGAAAGGGCCATGGCCGAGGTTCTTGAAGAAATGCTCGGGGAGCACGATTTCTCCGCCTTTCAGCGGGCCGGAAGCCGCCGGGCCAACGCCCGCACCACCCTGCAAGAGGTGCTAGTCGAGCGCCAGGGCGATCTGGTAACTACGGAACTGCAGGCCAGCGGCTTCCTCTACGGCATGGTCAGGCTGGTGATGGGCCAATTGGTGGCCGTCGGCGAGGGCAGCCTGGGGACGGCGGCCTTCAGGGAACGCTGGCGCAATCTGCGCCGCAGTGAAATCAGGGATTCCGCTCCCCCGCAAGGGCTTTGCCTGCTACGGGTGGGCTATCCCCAGGAGATATTCCAAAAAGCTGCCTGGTATGATTCACAACCGCGGTATTCGTTGGAATGCCCCGATTCGCCTCCGTTGTGCTAGCCCCGTCTCCCCACCAAGGGCGACGACAGGCCAAGCGGTAAGGTCATTGAATCAGGTTGAAACCCTGTCTCGGCAGTTCAACCCATCTCCCAACGCACCCATTCCCAGCATTTGCGTTGGGGCCCTCCTATCCGGCTCGCCGGTGTTTGATCAGGCGACATGAACAAGACCCCTCTTCCTTCCATTGATTCCCTAGAGCGCCAGTGGTATCTGGTGGATGCTGAGAATCAAACCCTCGGTCGCCTGGCGAGCGAAGTGGCCCAGGTTCTGCGCGGCAAGAACAAGCCCTGCTACACCCCCCACCTGGACACTGGTGATTTTGTGGTGATCATCAACGCCGACAAGGTGAGGGTGAGCGGTAACAAGGCCAACCAAAAGATCTACCGCCGCCATTCCGGCCGTCCCGGCGGCATGAAGACCGAAACCTTTGAGCACCTGCAAGCTCGCCTGCCCGAGCGGATCGTCGAGAAGGCGATCAAGGGCATGCTTCCCCACAACGCCCTGGGCCGTCAGCTGTTCCGCAAACTGAAGGTTTATAAGGGTGCCGAGCACCCCCACGGCGCCCAGCAGCCCCAAGCCCTCGCCCTCGATCCCGCCACCGCCGCCAACCAATGAGCACCTCCAACAAAGTCGTCTATTGGGGTACAGGTCGTCGCAAGACCGCGGTGGCCCGTGTGCGCGTAGTTCCCGGCAGTGGCACCGTGACCATCAACGGCCGCCCCGGTGACAACTACCTGAACTACAACCCGGTTTACCTGGCGGCAGTCCAAGCTCCCCTCAAAACCCTGGGCCTGGCCAAGGAGTACGACATCCTTGTCAATGTGCGTGGCGGCGGCCTGACCGGCCAAGCCGATGCCATTAAGCAAGGTGCGGCCCGCGCCCTTTGCGAGCTTTCCCCCGACAACCGCAAGCCGCTGAAAACCGAAGGTCACCTCAGCCGCGACCCCCGCGCCAAGGAGCGCCGCAAGTACGGCCTGAAGAAAGCCCGTAAGGCTCCTCAGTTCTCCAAGCGCTGATTTTCTTTTTTCCCTTTCAGCAGCATTCTTTCCCAGCCATGGCCAAGGCAGACATCCATCCCACCTGGTACCCCGATGCCAAGGTGATTTGCAACGGAGAAGTGGTTATGACCACTGGCTCCACCTCACCTGAGATCAACGT
This sequence comes from Cyanobium sp. WAJ14-Wanaka, assembly GCF_024345375.1. NCBI lineage: Bacteria > Bacillati > Cyanobacteriota > Cyanophyceae > Synechococcales > Prochlorococcaceae > Cyanobium > Cyanobium sp. WAJ14-Wanaka. Next base: position 148,787 of record NZ_JAGQAZ010000003.1, read on the forward strand.
TGATGTGTGGAGTGGCAACCACCCCTTCTACACAGGCACCCAAAAAATCCTCGATACCGAGGGAAGGGTGGACCGCTTCATGCGCAAGTACGGCATGGGTGGTGGTGAAGCCGCTGCCCCCGCCGACAAGAAGGCTGCGCCAGCCGAAGCAGCTCCAGCCCAGCCAGCGGCGAGCGCGATGGAACCACCCGCTGAAGCACCCGCTGAAGCAGACGCCTGATTGGGCCAGGGCGGTTTGACGCCCAAACCCCATCGCCATGGACCTAAACCTGCTCCACGGGCGTCTGGAAACGGCCCGTCGCACCTTTGAAACCCTGGAACGGCAGCTGGCCGATCCAGCTGTGGCCTCCAACCCCACCCAACTGCAGGCCATAGCCCGGGAGCGTTCCCGGCTAGAACCCCTGGTGCTCGACCACCAGCAGCTGCAAAAGCTGGAGCAGGAAGAAAGTGATGCCAGGGCCCTGCTCAAGGAACACCGGGGCGACCCGGCGATGGAGCAACTTGCCAACGAAGAGCTGGCCTGCCTTGCAGAAGCCATGGCCGGCCTGCGCCAGAAGCTCACCCTTGCCCTGCTGCCCAGGGATCCCCGCGACGAACGCAGCGTGATGCTGGAAATCAGGGCCGGTGCCGGTGGCGACGAGGCGGCCATCTGGGCAGGGGATCTGGCCCGAATGTATGAGCGCTATGCCCAAACCATCGGCTGGAAGGTCGATCCGGTCAGTGCCTCAGAAGCCGAACTTGGCGGCTATAAGGAGTTGATCCTGGCCATCAAGGGGGAAGGGGTTTTTAGCCAGCTCAAATTTGAGGCGGGGGTCCATCGGGTACAAAGGGTGCCGGCCACCGAATCCCAGGGGCGGGTGCACACCTCAACGGCCACCGTGGCGGTAATGCCCGAGGCAGACCCCGTGGAGGTGCAAATTGACCCCACCGAAATTGAACTGAGCACGGCCCGTTCCGGTGGCGCTGGCGGTCAAAACGTCAACAAGGTGGAAACGGCCGTCGACCTGCTGCACAAACCGACAGGCATCAGGGTCTTCTGCACCCAAGAGCGCTCCCAGCTACAGAACAGGGAACGGGCCATGGAGATCCTGCGGGCCAAGCTCTACGAGCGCAAGCTGGCTGAGGCAAATGCCGAGGAGCGCTCCATTCGGCTAGCCCAGGTCGGCAGCGGCGACCGCAGTGAAAAAATCCGCACCTACAACTACAAGGACAGCCGCACCACCGACCACCGCCTAGGCCGCAACTTCAGCCTGGAGCCGGTGCTTAATGGGCAGCTGCAGGACCTAATTGGGGCGTGCATTGCCGCCGATCAAAGCCGCCAACTGGAGGAACTGGCCGCCGAAGTGGCCGGCTAGGCAGCCCTTTCATCGCAGCTGCCAATCACGTACTTGGCCCACTCCAGGTGCTGGCCAGCATGGATTTGGCGGCGGGCCTCAAAACTGAGACTGCCCATGGGCCGATGGGGGCTGCGGGCCAGGGGCATGCCCGCCTCCTTCGGGGTGCGGTTGCCCTTGCGCACATTGCAGGGCAAACAGGCCGTGGTCACGTTCTCCCAGGTGTCGCCGCCGCCCCGGCTGCGGGGGAAAACATGGTCTACGGAGAGACGCTCTCCGCTGCAGCCGCAGTATTGGCAGCGGTGGCCATCGCGCTGAAAAAGATTGCGTCGAGTCAGGGGCAACTGCCTGTAGGGCACCCGCACAAATTGCCGCAGGCGAATCACGGTAGGCAGGAGATAATCCTCCCTAATCACGTGGGCTTGATCATGCTCAAGCCCCACTGCCTTGCCCTTGAGCAACATCACCATGGCCCGCCGCCACGTGGTGATATTCAAAGGTTCGTAGGACGCGTTCAGAACGAGAACGTGGCCCATGCCAGCACCCGTATTACGCGGCATGCTAGTGCCAATAATCCGCGACGATGGTGACCCAGGCCACCAATCCACCTTGGCCCCAGGCCAATTTCCCAAGCGCTGAGGGGCTGGAGCGCCAGCGCGCCTGGGTGGAGGTGGATTGCTCCGCCATTGCCGCCAATGCCCGAAGCATTCGGCTGCAACTGGCCGAATCCACCCAACTAATGGCAGTGGTCAAGGCCGATGGTTACGGCCATGGCGCTGTAGCCGTGGCCCAGGCCGCCCTTTCTGGAGGTGCCAGTTCGTTTGGGGTGGCGACCCTGGCTGAAGGCATTGAATTACGCCAGGCCGGCATCCGGGCCCCAGTACTGGTGCTGGGAAACCTCAACAGCGTTGAGGAGTTGCGCAATTGCCTGCACTGGGAGCTGATGCCCACCATTAGCGGCATGCGCGAAGCCCTGCTCTGTCAAAACCTGGCCCAAAGCAGTGGCCGGCGCATGGCCCTGCAGCTCAAGCTGGATACGGGCATGGCCCGCCTCGGGGCCGACTGGCAGGAGGGCCCCAGGATTGTGGCCGCCATCGCCGACCTAGACGCAGTAAACCTGGCGGGGGTCTATTCCCACCTGGCCAGTGCCGATGCCCCGCCCAACTCCGACGATGGCACTACGGATGAACAGCAGCGGCGCTTCGAGGCGGTGCTTGGGGCCCTCCAGACGCAAGGCCTGGATTCGGGTTGTCGCCACCTGGCCAATTCGGCGGGCACCCTGCGCCACCAAAATCTCCACTACGACCTGGTGAGGGTTGGACTGGCCCTCTACGGCCACAGGCCCGCCGCCCATTTAGGCAATGGGATGCCCCTGAAAAGCGCCATGCGCATCCATGCGCGGGTAAGCCTGATCCGGGAGGTGGCAGCCGCGGTTGGCGTCAGCTATGGCCACCGCTTCCGCACCAGCCGGGCCAGCCGTCTGGCGGTGGTGGGGATCGGCTACGCCGATGGCGTGCCACGCCAGCTCTCAAACCAAATGGAGGTGCTGTTTGGCCAGCAGCGCCTGCCCCAGGTGGGCGCCATCACCATGGACCAGCTGGTGGTCGATGCCAGCGACTGCCCAGGCCTGGAGGTGGGTTCGGTACTGACCCTGCTGGGCGAGGAGGGCGGCCAAGAAATCACCCCAGCCGACTGGAGTGGGCGCTGCCAAACAATCCCCTGGGAAATCCTCTGTGGCTTCAAGCACCGACTACCCAGGCTTGATGCCAAGGGCTGACGGCTCCCAACCAAGCGTCAGTGCACTGATAAGCTCATCGGGCCACTGGAGAGGTGGCTGAGTGGTTGAAAGCGGCTCCCTGCTAAGGAGTTATAGGAGGTAACTTCTATCGAGGGTTCGAATCCCTCCCTCTCCGTTGTCTAAGCCAATCCACCTGCCACGGCTTTAACTGCGGCAGGTGGAAGTTAGGCGTGCGGCCAACTCCGGCAGCAGTTGGACATCGCGGGCACAGCCCTCGCCCTCACTGAAGACCACCAGCAGCATGGGCCTGTGGCCTGGCGCTTCCACGTAGGCGGCGTCATGGCGTGCCTGGCTCATCCAGCCGGCCTTGCTCCACAGCCGAGCCCCCTGGGGCAGACCAGCCCCTAAAAAACCATCCACCTGGTTTTCCGGATCGGCAGCCCGCAGCTCCCGATCCAAACTGCGCTCCAGCAGCCCGCGCATGCGGCCGCAGGCGGGCGGCGAGACCAGGGCCGAAGCCATAATCCCTTGGAGCAGGCGGGCCGTTAGATCGGTGCTGAGGCGGTTACGGTTTTCCAGCTGGGCCCCGTAAAAATCCCGCTCGCGGCCAAAGGGTCCATCCCCCCAGGTTTTCTGGCAGACATTGCAGCCCGACCATTCAGGCCAAGCCAGCTGGCCATACCACCGGTTCACCAGCTGGCGCTGGCCAATCCAGGCTGCCATCGCTTCAGGCGCCAGCTCCGGGCCACTGGTGGTCCCGCTGAGGCGATCTACCACCAGGGAAGTGGCATCGTTGCTGGAATCTCGGATCATGGCGGCCAGGGCCCGGCGCAATTCGTCCGATTCCTGGAGCCAATCGGCCTGGAGCCAGGCCTCAGCTGCCACCAAATAAAAAGCTTTGACCACGCTGGCTGGATAGCGGGGTCGATCTCCTGCCCAGCTGGCAGCCTGCACGGGCCTGGACCAAAACTCTGCCCCGCCCAGATCAGCTGCCTGCCCCACCAGGGAAGACTCGTAACTCAACCAGGTGATCGAGAGTTGCTGGGCCAGGCCGGGGCGGCCCTCGAGCTCCAGGGCGCGTACCAAATCGGCCAGGGTCTGGCCCATGGCCGGATCAGGGTTGTAGAACGCCATCACTGCCGGCAAGCGCTGTGGCGACATTAGGCACCAGGAACCCTGTCGTTTTAAGCCCCGTGCCTTTGGGTTCACCTGCGGCCCCCGAATGGTTACGGGCAGGCACTATCTGGCGGCTGCTGGGGCCGATCAACCTCTTCAGCCGTCCGAGGGGTTCCTCCCTGGCAACCCAGGCCTGGGCCGGTCGCCACCTGCTGGTGCTCGAGGGGCCAGCGCCCCAAGCCATGGCGACGGCGGCTATCTCCCGCAGATTGCCAGTGCGCCTGCTGGATGATGGCTATCCGGGCTGGATTGAAGTAGATGCCCTGCTGGGCCAGGCCGTTAGCGCCCAACGCCCGAGGAACCAGCTACTGGATCGCAGCGCCATTGCCAAGCGGCTTGATGGGGTTGTGGCGTGGGCCCTTGCCGCCCAGCAACAGGCCAACAGCTACCTCTGGGGCGGCAGCCTCGGGCCTGATTTCGACTGCTCGGGCCTACTGCAAAGTGCCTATGCCTCCCAGGGCATCTGGATACCCAGGGACGCCTACCTGCAGGAGCGCTTCTGCCAGCCGGTGGCCGTACGGCCTGGGGTGAGCCAGCTGATGTTGCCTGGAGATCTGATCTTTTTTGGCACTCCCCAGCGCTGCACCCATGTGGGCCTCCATCTGGGCCAAGGCGCCTACCTGCACAGCTCCGGGTCAAGCAACGGCCACAACGGTCTGGCCATCGACAACCTGGCCCCCCAGAACAGCAACCCCGTGGCCTGCCACTACCGGGAAAGCCTTCGGGGCGCCGGCAGGGTAATGCGCTGCCATGACGGCACTGCTCTGCCATGAAGACCCTGCCCGCCTAGTTTCGAGGCCTGGAGCATCCACCCCATGTCTGCTGTTCAGCTCTCCGTAGTGGTGCCCCTCTACAACGAGCAGGAGAGCCTCAGGCCCCTGATGGGCCAACTGCTCGGCGCCCTAAGGCCCCTGGGTTTGGGCTTTGAAATAGTGCTGGTGGATGACGGCTCCAAGGATCAAACCGCTGCCGTACTGGCCGAGCTGGGCGGGGAGGTGCCAGAGCTGGTGGCGGTGCTGTTGCGGCGCAACTACGGCCAAACAGCTGCCATGGCCGCAGGCTTCGATGCCAGCAGCGGCGCCGTGATTGTGACCCTCGATGGGGACCTCCAAAACGATCCCGCCGACATTCCCCTGCTCCTCAACCGACTGGAGGAGGGTTACGACCTGGTCAGCGGCTGGCGACATCGACGAAAAGACGCAGCCATCAGCCGGTTGCTGCCATCCCTGCTGGCCAATTTGCTGATCGCCCGGGTCACCGGCGTGCGCCTACACGACTACGGCTGCTCCCTAAAGGCCTACCGCCGGGAGGTGCTGGAAGACCTCAACCTCTACGGCGAACTGCATCGCTTCCTACCCGCATTGGCCTTCATCGAGGGCGCCAGGATCAGCGAAGTGAAGGTGAACCACCAACCGCGCCGTTTTGGTGAAAGCAAATACGGGATCGATCGCACCTTCCGGGTGCTGATGGATCTGCTGACGGTGTGGTTCATGAAGCGCTTTCTGACCCGACCAATGCATGTCTTTGGCCTCTGGGGCCTCGGATCGATCGGGCTGGGAATGGTGCTCAGCTTCTATCTCCTGGGGGAAAAGGTGTTTGCCCAGGCCGACATCGGCAACCGGCCGCTGCTGATGGTGGCGTTTCTAGCCCTGATTACCGGAGTACAGCTCTTCTGCTTTGGCCTGCTGGCAGAGGTACAAATGCGCACTTATCACGAAAGTCAAGGCCGACCCATCTACCGGGTCAGGGCGGCATTGCGGGGCAAACGCCCCTGAGGCTTGGCGCTGGCCAAGGCCCCTGGACTGCCCCTGAAAAGATCCATGGCCCGAGCCGCCTCATGGGCCACCTGGGGGCTGACATCGCGCAGGCCACGCTTCAGCAAAGGCAGGGTGCTGCGGTGGCCCCAGGCCCGAGCGGCCTGGATGGCAGCCAAGCGCGAGCCAGTATCTCCCTGGAGTTGATGTTGCAAAAGGCGAAGCAAGTCAGCTCGCTCGCGGGCCCCTGCAGGGGCAACAAAAGCTGCGGCAGTGCCGCCAGCCACGGCAGCAGCCTCCTGGACCAGCTCAATTTGGGTCCTGTTCAACAGGGCAACGGCGGCGGCATCGAGACCGACCAGCGGCGAAGGCCGACGCCGGCTGCTTAACCACAACAGGACGGCCAAAACCGCTGCAGCTGCACCAAGGGATTGGGGGTTCATGGATTGAACTTTTATGTCGCCAAATCGGGCCCAGGAAGGTGGCCCCGGGCGAGCTCTTTACAGTACCAACGGTTGTTATTGGCCCCTGCCATGACTGGAGAATTTGCTGCAGCCTGGCTGCCCTCGGTGTTCGTGCCCCTAGTAGGGATCCTTGGGCCAGCGGTGGCCATGGCCCTGTTGTTCAACGTGATCGAAGCCCGCAACTGAGCTGCGCCCTGAGCCCAATGCCCTTCCTTCTGCCGACCTACCTATCGCCACCATGACCGTGACCCCCGTGGCCGACCCCTGCGTCGGCAATTTGGCCACCCCCGTTAACAGCAGCTATTTCAGCCGGGCATTTTTGGGTGCTCTGCCGGCCTACCGCCCTTCCCTGTCCCCGAATCGCCGCGGCTTGGAAGTTGGTATGGCCCATGGCTTCTTTCTCTACGGCCCCTTTGCCATCTGCGGCCCCCTGCGCCTCACCGAGTACGCAAGCACCGCAGGCCTCCTGGCCACCATTGGCCTGGTCTCGATCCTGACGGTTTGCCTGTCGATCTATGGCACCGCGGGCAATGGTCCGAACGTCCAGCCGGCCGATGCCACGATCGACAATCCCCCCTCCGACCTATTCACCAAGGCTGGTTGGGCTGAATTTGCCAGTGGCTTCTGGCTTGGTGGTTGCGGTGGTGCCGCCTTCGCCTGGTTCCTGGTGGGCACCTCAATCGTTGCCCCCCTGGTCAATATCGCCGGTGGCGTCTGGAGCGTTAACTAAACCAGCCCCCAAGCTCAACAAGCCCTGCCAAATCGGTGGGGCTTTTTTAATGGGCAGGCACTAGGCCAATCAACAAGCAGCCGCCCAATCAAGATGGCAGCAGCCAAGTCAGTACAACCCCATGACTATCCGCCCCCTGCTGCTGACTGGTTTCAGCCTGGCAGCAGCATTGCTCTTGGCTGGCTGCCAGAACTTTTGCCCCAAGGCCGAGCCAGCTGCTGCGGGCCATCAGGCCACCATCACCTGTCTGCGCAGCGAGCGCGCCCAGACCGATGGCATTGAGCTGAAGTGCGAAGACTGGAGCTACGTGCAAAAGAACTACCCAACTGCCTCTGGCCATAAAAAACCCCCGGGGTGAACCGGGGGTGAGGTCGTCCCTCGAGGTGGAGCAAGTGGCTGAAATCAGCCAAACTTGCCAGAAGTAGATGCGATCAGGAAGGCTGCGTACGTGAGTATGTAGCCGATCGTGAAGTGGGCAAGACCCACCACACGGGCCTGAACGATCGAGAGAGCCACAGGCTTATCGCGCCAGCCCACCAAGTTGGCGAGCGGAGTGCGCTGATGGGCCCAGACAATCGTCTCAATCAGTTCCTGCCAATAACCGCGCCAGGAGATCAGGAACATGAAGCCGGTGGCCCACACCAGGTGACCGAACAGGAACATCCAGGACCAGACGGCCAGGTTGTTACTGCCAAACGGGTTGTAACCGTTGATCAGCTGGGAGCTGTTGAGCCACAGGTAGTCGCGGAACCAACCCATCAGATAGGTGCTGGATTCGTTGAACTGGGCCACGTTGCCCTGCCAAATAGCAAGGTGCTTCCAGTGCCAGTAGAAGGTGACCCAACCCACGGTGTTCAGAGCCCAGAAAACCGAAAGATAGAAGGAATCCCAAGCTGAGATGTCACAGGTACCGCCGCGGCCGGGGCCGTCGCAGGGGAAGGAGTAGCCGAAGTCCTTTTTGTCGGGCATCAGCTTGGAACCCCGGGCATCCAGGGCTCCCTTCACCAGGATCAAGGTGGTGGTGTGCAGTCCCAACGCGATGGCGTGGTGCACGAGGAAGTCGCCAGGGCCAATCGGCAGGAACAGATCGCTGCTGCCGTTGATGGCATCCATCCAACCGGGCATGTAGGCAGCACCGGCGGTGCTGGCGGCGCTGCCGGCGTTGGACAGGAGCACATCCATGCCATACATCGCCTTACCGCTAGCGGCTTGAACGAATTGGGCAAAGACAGGCTCCACCAGGATCTGCTTCTCGGGGGTACCGAAGGCAACTACTACGTCGTTGTGGACGTAAAGACCCAGGGTGTGGAAACCGAGGAACAGGGAAACCCAGCTCAGGTGGCTGATGATTGCTTCCTTGTGCTCAAGCATCCGACCAAGGACGTTGTCCTTGTTCGCTTCCGGGTCGTAGTCGCGGATGAAGAAGATCGCACCGTGGGCGAAGGCACCGCACATCAGGAAGATGGCGATGTACTGGTGGTGGGTATAGAGGGCAGCCTGGGTGGTGTAGTCCTTTGCGATAAACGCATAGGACGGCATCGCATACATGTGCTGCGCCACCAAACTCGTCACCACACCAAGGCTGGCCAGGGCCAAACCAAGTTGGAAGTGGAGAGAATTGTTGATGGTGTCGTAAAGACCCTTGTGGCCAGCTCCAAGTGCGCCGCCAAAGGGGGTGCCCTTAGGGGGGTTGTGGGCATCAAGGATCTCCCGGATCGAATGCCCAATACCGAAGTTGGTCCGGTACATGTGGCCGGCGATCACAAAGAGACAGCCAATCGCCAGGTGGTGATGGGCAATGTCGGTGAGCCAGAGAGCTTCGGTTTGGGGGTGGAAACCACCAAGGAAGGTGAGGATGGCGGTGCCTGAACCCTCAGTCGTACCAAAGATTTGGTAGGCGGTATCAGGGTTCTGGGCATATACACCCCAGTTACCGGTAAAGAACGGCGCCAGGCCGGCGGGGTGGGGCAGAACGGAAAGGAAGTTGTCCCAACCGACGTGCTGACCACGGGCCTCAGGGATGGCGACGTGCACCAGGTGACCGGCCCAAGCAATCGAGCTGAAGCCGAACAGAACAGCCAGGTGGTGGTTCAGGCGGGATTCAGCGTTCTTGAACCAGGCCAAGGAAGGCCGGAACTTGGGCTGGAGGTGTAACCAACCGGCGAACAGGGCCCAAGCCGACAGGATCATCATGAAGATGGAACCCTGGTAAAGCTCGGCGTTGGTGGTCATACCGATCGTGTACCACCAGTGGTACAGACCGGAATAGGCAATGTTCACCGGAGAAGAAGCACCCGCTTGGGTAAAGGCAGCAATTGCGCCCTCGCCAAAGTGGGGATCCCAGATCGCGTGTGCGATGGGACGGACATGCAGCGGATCGGCGACCCACTGCTCAAAGTTGCCCTGCCAGGCGATATGGAACAGGTTGCCCGAAACCCAGAGGCCAATGATGGCCAGGTGACCGAAGTGGGTGGAGAACAGCTTTTGGTAAAGCCGCTCCTCGGTCATTCCGTCATGGCTCTCGAAATCGTGAGCCGTGGCGATGCCGTACCAAATACGGCGGGTTGTCGGGTCCTGTGCCAGACCCTGGCTAAACGAAGGAAATTTCGTTGCCATGAGGAAAGGTCAGGAGGAGGTCAGCCGACCGCGACAATGCGGGCCAGGAAGAATGCCCAGGTCGTAGCAATACCGCCCAACAGATAGTGGGCGACACCGACGGCACGGCCTTGGGTGATGGAGAGCGCCCGCGGTTGAATCGCAGGAGCCACCCTCAGCTTGTTGTGAGCCCAGACGATGGACTCAATCAGTTCTTGCCAGTAGCCGCGGCCACTGAACAGGAACATCAGGCTGAAGGCCCAGATGAAGTGGGCACCTAGGAACATCAGGCCGTAGGCACTGGAGCTCGAGCCGTAGCTGTTGATCACTTGTGCGGCCTGGGCCCAGAGGAAGTCCCGCAGCCAACCATTAATGGTGATGGCGCTTTGGGCAAAGTTGCCGTTGGTGATGTGCTGGACACTGCCGTCAGCATTGACGGTGCCCCACACGTCGCTCTGCATCTTCCAGGAGAAGTGGAAAATGACGATCGACAGGGAGTTGTACATCCAGAACAGGCCGAGGAACACGTGGTCCCAAGCCGACACCTGACAGGTACCGCCACGGCCAGGGCCGTCGCAGGGGAAGCGGAAGCCCAGGTTTGCCTTGTCGGGCACAAGCCTGGAGCTGCGCGCATAGAGCACACCCTTCAGCAGGATCAACACGGTGACGTGGATCGTGAAGGCGTGGATGTGGTGCACCATGAAGTCGGCCGTTCCCAGGGGGATCGGACCGGCGGCGACCTTGCCACCCACGGCCACAACCGTGCCGTTGAACACTTCGCTAACGCTGGCTAGGGCGTTGGGCGCTGTGCTGCCGGCGGCGGCGGCGTGGAGGCCTTGGATCCATTGCGCGAAGATGGGCTTCAGGGCAATGGCGGAGTCGCTGAACATGTCCTGGGGACGGCCCAGGGCACGCATGGTGTCGTTGTGGATATAGAGGCCGAAGCTATGGAAGCCGAGCCAAATGCACACCCAGTTGAGGTGGCTGATGATGGCGTCACGGGCCTTGAGCACCCGGTCGAGCACGTTGTCTACGTGCTTAGCGGGGTCGTAATCGCGAATCATCGCGATGGAGGCGTGGGCCCCCGCACCAACGATCAAGAATCCGCCAATCCAGGTGTGATGGGTAAAGATCGACAGCTGGGTGGGGTAATCGATCCCGATGTAGGGATAGGGAGGCATCGCATACATGTGCTGGGCCACGATGATGCTCAGGGATCCGAGCAGCGCGAGGTTCACAGCCAGTTGGGCGTGCCAAGAAGTGGTCATGAACTCAAAGAGTCCGTCATGACCATTGGGGGCAGGGAACAGGAGGGGATCACCCTTCTGGCCTTCCAGAATCTCCTTAATACTGTGGCCAATGCCCCAGTTGGTCCGGTACATGTGACCGGCCACGATGAACAGCACCGCAATCGCCAAGTGGTGATGGGCGATGTCAGTCATCCAGAGACTTCCGGTAACGGGATTCAGACCACCCTTAAAGGTGAGGAAATCGCCATAGGCGGCCCAGTTACCCGAGAAAAAGGCTGAAACACCAGCCCCGAAACCGGGGTAAATCTGGGAAATCAGATCCTGATTCAGGAACTCGTGGGGCAGGGGAATGTCTGCATAGGTGGCGATGGTCTTGCCGTTGAGCACCAGCGGGTTGCCGGCGTCGATGGCATCCATCAGCGCAGTGGTGGGAAGGGACACATGCAAGAGGTGCCCAGTCCAGGAAAGGGAGCCCAAGCCGAGGAGGCCAGCCAGATGGTGGTTGAGCATCGACTCAACGTTCTGGAACCACTCGAGCTTTGGAGCTGCCTTGTGATAGTGAAAAACGCCGGCATTGAGCATCAAGCCGGCCATCACCAGAGCACCGATGGCCAGGGCCAACAGCTGGGTTTCGTTGGTGATGCCCCAAGCCCTCCACACGTGGAAAAGACCTGAGGTGATCTGAATGCCGTGGAAGCCGGCACCCACATCGCCATTGAGAATCTCCTGGCCAAAAATTGGCCAGACAACCTGCGCGGAAGGCTTTACGTGCAGGGGATCTACCAACCAACCGGAGTAGTTGGAGAAGCGGGCTCCATGGAAGAAGGCGCCGCTAAGCCAGATGAAAATGACGGCCAGGTGGCCGAAGTGAGCCGAAAAAATCTTGCGAGAAACCTCTTCGAGGTCGCTCGTGTGGCTATCGAAATCGTGAGCGTTGGCGTGGAGGTTCCAAACCCAGGTTGTGGTTTTGGGACCCTTGGCAAGGCTGCGGTCGAAGTGGCCGGGCTTTTCGAAAAGCTCGAACGACACCGGAACTGGGTTCCGGTCGACCATGTCCTTTGCCTTGTTCCCACGCTCTGGTGGGCTGATGGTCATCGAGAGGTTCCTCGAGGGACGGAATCGAGGTGGAAGGTCCACCCCTGGAGGCGGATGCACCGGTAGAGCTGCAAAAACAGCAAAACCAACACAAACCACCGTGGGCCCCATGGGGACAACGGTCGAAACCGTCGAGCCAGCCATGGGCTCTAGCCAGAGCAAGCAGGTCCACGGAAACCGCGAAACCGCCTGATACAACTAGGGCTTGGGCCCCAGATAGGGGACCGCTGAATGGACTATAGGCTTCAAATCCAGGGCCTTTAGGGGGTCAGTTACAAAGGTTCAATCCCGGTGCATTCCAGGCCAGCACTGGGCTCTTCTAGAGGCAAAGAATCATGAACTCTGCCCATCTTTGATCGAAATAAATCTACTCAACAATCCAAATTTTTTAGATACTCGACGGCTCAATTCATAGTGGTGCCTTGCCGCAGCAGAATGCTGGCAAGTCCATGCCGAAGCCAACAAGCATGAGCGCAGGCAGCGCCGCCATCCCTCGCCAGGCCAGGCGCCCAGGGGCAAAGCGCCCCTGGACAACTTTTTTGGTGGGTTTTCTGCTGTGCGTTTTGCTGCTGCTGCCCAGCGGCTGCCAGGCCCAGGCAAAGTCGGGGGGAGGCTCGCCTGAGGCCAGCGCCAATCCCCTGGCCAAGCTCAAGCCCCTAATCAAACCAAGCGTTCCTACTGGCCAGCTCCAGGAGGTGGCAGCCCCCCTGGCAGTCCAGCAAATCCAAGCAGCCCTTGCCGATCGCCAACCCAGGATTTCGATTCAATCCCCGAGCGACGGTGCAGATCTGCCGAGCGGCAACTGGAACCTGCGCATTCAAGTGAGTGACTGGCCCCTCAGCGAAGCTGGCTCCATGGGGCCCGGCCCCCATGTGGTGGTGCAGGTCGATGGGCAAACACCAATTCAGATCACCTCAACCAATCTTCCTGGGGCCAAACCAGCAATACAAATCAGCCTGCCCCCCTTGAGCCCAGGCAGCCATCGCATCACCGCCTATGCGGCGATGCCCTGGGGAGAAGTGGTCCGCAGCCCTGGAGCTGCAAGCCAGATTCGCGTCCAGCGGGTGGCGGCTAATCCACTTACTTTGCCTAAAAAAGGCAGCCCCCAACTGCTGCTTGCCAGCCCTCCCGCGGAGATAGGAGCAGAACCCGTATTACTGGATTGGTTACTGCTAGATGCCCCCCTCCAAAGGCTGCGCGACAACGATGGAAGTTGGCGGCTAAAAGTAAATCTGAACGGCGACAGTTTTGTCACTGATAAGGACTCACCAATTTGGCTGAAGGGCTGGAAAACTGGCAGTAACAGCCTCCAATTAGACCTGCTTGATGGCAGGGGCAATCCTCTCAATTCGCCATTTAACAGCCTGGTTTCTGAAGTAATCCTCAAATCCTCGGGCCCCAAGCCCCGCTGGCAGCAACAGCCCTTGAGCCCCGCCGAGCTCGCTGTCCTAATTGGCCAGGAGCCTGCCCCCAAGCCAGAGACCATTAAGGCAAAGCCGATCGAAGAAAAAGTCAGCCAACCAGAGGCAGCCGCAAAGGAGGCAAGCCCCGAGGCACCAAAAGAAACGCCATTAAGCGAGAACTTACCTAGCGAGGACCTACCTAGCGATGACCTACCTAGCGAAGACCCACCTAAAGAGGGCCCATCAAACAAAAACGAAGTTGTCGAAGCCCCTGAAAGCGAAGAGACGGGCCCACAGGACCCAGAAGTAAATATTGAAGAACCTGAAGAGATCGGCGAGCAACCCGGCGAGCAAGAAGAACAAGCTGCAGAAATAGATGGCCAGACTGAAGAACCTAATGGCCAATATGAAGAGACTAATATTCAAGCCGAAGATACAAACTCTTTAAGCCAAAATGAGACTGGCGAACTAGAAACATCTATCCAAACTCCCGAACCCCAAGAGCCCGCACCAGACGAACCCACACCCATCGAGAGCCAGGCCCTAGAAAGCCCTGAACCAGAAGCCATTGGGGAGGCTCCCAGCATCGAACAGCCAGCTCCTAAAGAAATTTCAAACCCGGAACGCCTTGCCCCCAGCACAACGTTGGCGGGTTCGGCCCGCCAACAGGTGAGTGAAGACGGTTCCCTGATCAAGCCCAAGCGATCTGGTCCTTTTGCCGGTCTGCGCGAAAGATTCGGCGCAGGAAATCCCAATTGAACCAAGACCCACCCCAAGCACCCCTGGTTTTGGGGCTGGCTTTTAGCAATGGCGGCACTGGCCTCCTGGAGACCCTGCGCCAGGCCGGGGTGGTGAGCGAATGGGTGGGGCCGGAAGCTCTGCCCTCCTGCCAGGAAACCCTTTCGAGCCAATGGAGCAGGGCCTCAGGCTTTGTGATCGTTGGGGCCTGCGGACTGGTGACCCGCCTGGTGGCCCCACTGCTGCACGGGAAAGACACCGATCCCGCCGTGGTGGTGCTGGATGGCCAGGGCAGCTTTGCCATCCCCCTGCTAGGCGGCCATCGGGCCGGGGCTGACCAACTCAGCCAGAGGGTGGCCGCAGTGCTGGGCAGCCAGGTGGTGCTCACCGGCAGCAGCGGATCTGGCGGACGGCTTGCCCTCGATTCATTTGGCGAAGCCTGGGGTTGGCGCCGCGGCCCAGGGGGCGACTGGAAGGCCCTGATGCAAAGGGCGGCGGAGGGGCTCAGGGTGACCCAGGCCAGTGGCAACAAAGGCTGGCAAGGCTTGGCCGCCGCAGACCATTGCCAGCCAGGAGCAGAGCCCGACCTATGGGTCGGCACCGAGCAGGGGCCTGGATGCCGCTGGCATACCCCCTCCCTATGGCTAGGGCTGGGCTGCGAAAGGGGTACGAGTCGAAGTTTGATTGAGCGGCTGGTAGATGAATCCCTGGCAAAACTGCAACTTGCCCCGGAAGCCGTGGCCGGCATGGCCAGCATCGATCGCAAGGCCGATGAAGAGGGCCTCCTGGCCCTGGCCAAGGGGCGGCTTTGGCCGCAGGTGTGGCTAACCGCTGAAACCCTGGCGGCCATCGAAGTGCCAAATCCATCCCAGGTGGTGGCCGGCGAGATGGGCACGGCGAGCGTGGCCGAGGCCTCCGCCCTGGGGGCAGCAGGGCCCGGGGCGCATCTCCTGCTAACCAAAACCATCGGCCGCCCCCTAGATGGGGAGCGAGGTGCAGCCACCCTGGCGATTGCGGCTACCGAAACTCAATGGGCACCCCAGCGCGGCCAATTACACCTGGTGGGTAGCGGGCCTGGCCGACTGGACCTACTTACTGCCGATGCCCGTCGGGCCCTGGCGGAGGCCACGGTCTGGGTGGGCTATGGCCTCTATCTCGATTTACTGGAGCCCCTGCGCCGCCCGGACCAATTGCGCTGCGATGGGAGGCTCACCGAGGAACGGGCCCGCTGCGCCCTGGCCCTAGATCTAGCCAACCAGGGCCTGAAGGTGGCCCTGGTCTCCTCAGGCGACAGCGGCATCTATGCAATGGCGGGCCTAGCGCTGGAGCTATGGCTGAACCAAGACAGCCAGCAGCGGCCAAGCTTTGAGGTGCACCCTGGCATTTCCGCTCTGCAACTGGCCGCCGCCCGCGCCGGTGCACCGTTGATGCACGATTTCTGCACCATCAGCCTCAGCGACCGACTCACCCCATGGCCCGTCATTGAGCAACGACTCAAGGCCGCCGCCAGCGGCGACTTTGTGGTGGCGCTCTACAACCCCCGATCCCTGGGCCGGGAATGGCAGTTGGGACGGGCCCAGGAGATTCTCTTAACCGGGCGGCCAGGCCAGACACCGGTGGCCCTGGCACGCCAACTCGGCAGACCGGAGGAAAAAGTAAGCCTGCACAGCCTTGCCGAACTGCCAATTGAGCAGGTCGACATGCTCACCCTGGTGTTGATCGGCAACAGCAGCAGCTATGCCAAGGATGGGCTGATGGTGACCCCCAGGGGCTATCCAGGAGCCGAGATCAGCTAACAATCGGGATGACAGGATTCGAACCTGCGGCCCCTTCGTCCCGAACGAAGTGCGCTACCAAGCTGCGCCACATCCCGCTGTAGGCACTTTAGGCGACGGCCAGTTTCTAAAGTCGACAAACGCCTTGCCTGGGCCCCTTGAGCCCGACTGCCCCTTGCCCAAACCCGGTTGGCTGCGAGTAAAGGCCCCCCAACGGGAACGGATCGGTCAGGTGGCCGATCTGCTGCAGGATCTCAAGCTCAACACGGTTTGCCAGGAGGCCAGTTGCCCCAACATCGGTGAGTGCTTTGCCGGCGGCACAGCCACCTTTTTGATCATGGGCCCCGGCTGCACCAGGGCCTGCCCCTACTGCGACATCGATTTCGACAAGAGTGTGCGGGAGCTGGACCCAAGCGAACCCGAGCGCCTCGGTGAGGCAGTGGCCCGGATGGGGCTAAGCCATGTGGTGATCACCTCGGTGAATCGCGACGATCTGGGCGATGGCGGCGCCAGCCAATTTGTGGCCTGCATTGAGCAGGTAAGGCGGCGCTCCCCCCTGACCAGCATCGAACTACTGATTCCCGATTTTTGTGGCAACTGGGATGCCCTGGCGGCGGTGATGGCCGGAGCTCCGGAGGTGCTCAACCACAACATCGAAACCGTGCCCAGGCTCTACAAACAGGTCCGTCCCCAGGGGATCTACAGCCGCTCCTTGGAGTTGCTGCAGCGGGTAAGACAGGGCTGGCCGCGCACCTACACAAAATCAGGACTGATGGGCGGCCTGGGCGAAAGCGACGCCGAGGTGTGGTCGGTGATGGCCGATCTGCGCGAGCACTCCGTCGACATCGTGACCATCGGCCAATACCTCTCGCCGGGTCCCAAACACCTGGCGGTGGATCGGTTCGTCACCCCGGAGCAATTTGAGGCTTTTCGCCTATACGGCGAACAGGAGCTGGGCTTCCTCCAGGTGGTGAGTAGCCCGCTGACCCGCAGCAGTTATCACGCCGGCGAGGTGCAGCGGCTGATGAGGGAGCATCCCCGCTGAGGGGCGTTTGAGTTAGGCCGCAACGGTCTCGAGGGTTGCCAGGCCCACATTGGCCTTCTCGCTGGGGGGCACCAGCACCTTGAAGCGACCCCTCCAGCTGGTCCAATCGGCCAGGATTGCCGCTGCTTTGCTACTGCCGGTGCAGGCCAAATGGGTCTCGAGCAGTGGCTTGAGCAGGGCCTCCTGCTGGGGAGTGCTGAGGTAGCAAAGGGCGACGATCTCGGGGTTGAGTCGACCGGCCAGACCTCCGTCCTCATCGAGCAGGAAGGCAACCCCACCGGTCATGCCGGCGGCCACATTGCGGCCAGTCGAGCCCAGCACCACCACTACGCCGCCAGTCATGTACTCGCAGCAATGGTCGCCAGCGCCCTCCACCACGGTGCGCACGCCGCTGTTGCGCACGGCAAAGCGTTCTCCAGCACGGCCCAGGGCAAACAGCTCCCCACCGGTGGCTCCATAGAGGCAGGTATTGCCAAGGATCACCTGGTTGCCAGGGTCTTGGACGCCGGCGGGAGGCACCACGGTGATCCGGCCACCGTTGATGCCCTTGCCCACGTAGTCGTTGGCTTCCCCCACCAGCCGCACATCCATGCCCTGGAGCACAAAGGCACCAAAACTTTGACCAGCGGCCCCATTGAAGGTGAGCTGCAACTGGCCCTGGAAGCCCGTATTGCCGTGGCGCGCTGCAATTTCTCCGGACACCCTGGCCCCAACACTGCGGTCGGTGTTGACAATCTCCAAGCTGCGGGCCACCTGGCCGTGGCCCTCGATTGCCGCCACTAGTTCGCCGTCGGCGAGAAGTTGGTCTTCCAGGATCGGACCGTTGCCGTGGGCCTGGGCGTCATGGCGAAGCCAGGCCCTATCTGCAGCGGCAGGGATGGGATCGATCAGGCAGGAAAGGTCCAGGGCTTGGGTTTTAGCTAGGGAAACCTGGCGGGGTTCCAGCAACTCACTGCGACCAATCAGGTCCTCGAGGCGGGCCACCCCCAGGACGCTGAGCAGCTGCCGCACCTCCTCAGCCACGAACAGGAAGAAATTGACCACGTGCTCGGGCAAGCCGGTAAAACGCTTGCGCAGGGCTTCTTTTTGGGTGGCCACGCCCACCGGACAATTGTTGGTGTGGCAAACCCTGGCCATGATGCAGCCCTCGGCGATCATCGCCACGGAGCCGAAGCCGTATTCCTCAGCCCCCAGCAAGGCGGCGATCAGCACATCCCAACCGGTTTTAAGGCCACCATCTGCCCGCAGCAGCACCCGATCGCGCAGACCGTTTTCCAAGAGGGAGCGGTGAACTTCGGTGAGCCCCAACTCCCAGGGGCTGCCCGCATGCTTAATCGAGCTGAGGGGGGAAGCGCCCGTACCACCGTCGTGGCCAGAGATCTGGATCACATCGGCATTTGCCTTGGCGACGCCCGCGGCAATCGTGCCAATGCCAATTTCAGCCACCAATTTGACGCTCACCTTGGCGGCCGGGTGCACCTGGTGCAGATCGTGGATTAGCTGGGCCAGATCCTCAATCGAATAGATGTCGTGGTGGGGTGGGGGCGAAATCAGGGCCACGCCAGCCTTGCTGTTGCGGAGCCAGGCGATGTAGGGATCAACCTTGGGGCCAGGTAGCTGGCCGCCCTCTCCAGGCTTGGCCCCCTGGGCCACCTTGATTTCCAGCTGCCTACCGCTGCGCAGGTATTCGGGAGTGACCCCAAAGCGACCCGAGGCGATCTGCTTGATGGCGGAGCAGGCGGTGTCGCCGTTGCGCAGACCTTGGATCGTGGGCAGGGTTGGCGAGTGGCCGGCCGCGTCAACGTCTTGGAGCACATTGAAGCGGGCGGGATCCTCGCCGCCTTCGCCGCTATTGCTCTTGCCGCCAATGCGGTTCATCGCCACGGCGAGCACCTCATGGGCCTCGCGGGATAGGGCGCCCAGGCTCATGCCACCGGTGCAGAAGCGTGCACAGATGCTCTCGACACTCTCCACCTGGTCGAGGGGCAGGGGGGCCGGGGCCGGCTTGAGCTGCAGCAAGTCCCGCAGGGCGGTAACAGGCCTGTGCTCGAGCAGGGTCTGGTAGGTGGCGAAGTGGTCGTAACCAGGCCCTGCCTTGACTGCGGCGTGGAGGGCCTTAGCCATTTCCGGACTATTGAGGTGATATTCACCCCCGGTGCGGTACTGCACAAAGCCCATGAATTCGAGCTTGGTGCGGTTGAGCTCGGGATAGGCCTTGGTGTGGAAGGCCATCGTCTCACTGGCTAATTCGGCCAGGCTCAAACCAGCAACCCGACTGGTGGTGCCGGCAAAGGCCAGCTGGATCAGGTCTGCACCGATGCCAATCGCCTCGAAAATCTGGGCGCCGTGGTAACTGGCCAGCAGGGAAATGCCGATCTTGGAAAGGATCTTGCGCAGGCCGTCTTCCAGGGCCTTACGGACGTTGGCCTGGGCCTGTTCGGGGCTGATCGCCGGCAACTTGCCAGTTTCGATCTGCTTTTGAATTCGGGGATGGGCTAGCCAATGGCGGGTGGTTTCCCAGGTGAGCCAGGGGCATACCGCACTGGCGCCAAAGCCAATCAGGCAGGCCAAATGGTGGGTGCTCCAGCACTGGGCCGTCTCCACCACCAGAGATGCCTGGAGCCGCAGGCCCAACTGCAACAGGTGGTGATGGACGGCGCCCACGGCCAAAAGCGGCGGCATGGCCGCGGTGGTGGCATTGATGCCCCCTTTTTGGCCATCAAGGCCGAGCCGGTCGGATAAAACCAAAATTTGACAGCCATTGCGCACGGCCGCTTCGGCCCCCTGGCGCAGTTTTTGAATGGCAGCCTCCAGGCCCCCGGGTCCCTCGACCACGCTGAAGAGGGTCGAAACCACTTGGGTGGGCAGGCCCTGGTTGCCAATGGCGGCCAGCTCCGCCTCATTGAGGATGGGGCTGTCGAGATGGAGCACCTTCGCTGAAGCAGCAGCTGGCAGGAGCGCGGAGCCCCGCTCGCCCAGATGTATCTCCAAGCTCATCACCAACTTTTCGCGCAGGGGGTCTATGGGTGGGTTCGTGACCTGGGCAAAGCGCTGCTTGAAGTAGTCGTAGAGCAGGTGGGGTTTGTCGGAGAGCACCGCCAGGGGGATGTCGTCACCCATGCAGTAGGTGGGCTCCTTAGCCGCACCGGCCATGTCCTCGATCACCAGGTCGAGGTCTTCTGAGCTGAAGCCGAAGGCGGTCTGTTCGCGCAACAGCTCCAAATCGCCCAGTTGGCACTCCTGCTGCCAGGGCAAGGCCCCGAGCTTGCGCCGATGGGCCTCCAACCACTGGCCATAGGGATGGCGATCGGCAGCCTCCTGCTTCACCTCCCAGTTGCGCAGCAATCGACCCTTTTCCAGATCAACCGCCAGCATCTGGCCCGGGCCAAGGCGGCCCTTCTCGATGATCCGGCTCTCCTCCAGCTCCACCACCCCGGTTTCAGAGCCCATCACCACGAAGCCATCGCTGGTGATGCAGTAGCGGGCAGGGCGCAGCCCGTTGCGATCAAGGGTGGCCCCCACGCTGCGGCCGTCGGCAAATACCAGCAGGGCAGGGCCATCCCAGGGCTCCTGCAGGCAGGCGTTGAATTCATACATCGCCTGGATGGCCGGGCGGGTTTCCAGCTCGGGCTGCTGACGGAAGGCCTCGGGCACCAGGGTGAGCAAGCTGTCGGTAATAGGCCGGCCGCTGCGCACCAACAATTCCAAGGTGGCATCGAGGTTGGCCGAATCACTGAAGGCTGGATTGACCACCGGCTTCAGGTCGGCGGCGGCATCACCCCAGACGGCATCGAGATTAGTTTCCGCGGCCCGGGCCCAGTTGAGGTTGCCCAGCAAGGTGTTGATCTCGCCGTTGTGGCCGAGCAGGCGCATCGGCTGGGCTAGGGGCCAACGGGGCAGGGTATTGGTGCTGAAACGGCGGTGATAAACAGCAAAACTGACCGCGAAGCGTTGGTCCCATAGGTCTGCGTAGAAGCGGGCCAAGACCTCCGAACGCACCATGCCCTTGTAAACAACGGTGCGGCTGCTCAGGGAGGAGAAGTAGAGGTCGCCAGGTCCGGGGCCCCAGGCCATCCGGGCCCGATCCCCCACCCGGCGCCGCAGCCGAAAAAGCAGGGCCTCCAGGGCATCTCCCGCCACTGTTGAGCCGCTCCCCGCAGCAGGCCCAGAGGTAAGCAACCACTGGCCCATGTGCGGGGCGCTGGCACGGGCCAAGGGACCCAGCACCGCGCCATCCACTGGCACCTCGCGCCAGCCCCAGCTCTTCAGCCCAAGCCTGGTCGCTTCCTCTTCACAAAATTGAATCGCCTCCTGCCTTTTGGCGGCGTCGGCAGGCAAAAACACCATGCCCAGGCCCCGCTCCTGGCCGGAGCTGGCGGCAGCTGCAGGCCACACGGCCTCCAGGAAAGACCAGGGGATTCCGCACAGCACTCCCGCGCCATCACCGGAATCGGCGTCACCGCCACAGCCGCCCCGGTGTTCCATGCAATTAAGGCCGCGCAGGGCCTGCTGCAAAACCCAATGGCTTGCTTCGCCATACAAATGGGCCAAAAACCCCACGCCACAGGCATCTTTCTCACCCGCCACCGCTGCCGGAGCAGGGCTGTCGCAATGGGGCCAAGCGGGACGGGGAGCTAGAGGCATAACCCAGATGGTGCGGCAGAAGTCCTGAGGGATCAGTGCTGCAGTAAGCCGCTTGGGCTCCTGCACCAACAGAGCTTCTAATCCTAGGGATCGGCATCCCAGCTCGAACTACTGGTTAGCCAGGGTTAGCGTTCGGCCAACTGGGCTGCCACCGCTCCCCTTTGAGGTCCGTTCGCCTAAATCAGCCACGACCTGGCCGGCTCAGCAAGCTGGTGGCGCCTTTGCTGTTGGCCTGGGCCCCCCAGGCTGGGGCCATGCCCTGGGGCAGCCCGCCGCCACCGCCGCCGCCACTTGAAACGCCCGCCCCAGCAAGGGGCACTGCTGAAGGGCGCCGGCTCGTAATTCAGGGTCGCCAGCAGGAGGCCCGCTGGCTGTGGATTGGCAGCAGCAGCAGCGAACCGGAGGCCCTTTGGATTCCCCTCGAGGTGCTGGAAGGCCAACTGGGGGTGGTGCGCCGCAGAAGTGAAGGCAGTGTCGAACTGGAGTGGTTCGGCCAAACCCTGCTGGCGGGAGCTGGCGAGCAACGCTCCCTCGACGACGAAGTGGCGGTAGACGCGCTGCCCCTGTTTCGGGCCGTGGGTTTGGCAACTACCCGCCGGGGCGGTGTATTGGAGTTGCGGCTGCCCCCCAGCCAGCTACTGCAGGTGCGCAGCTCGAAGAGCGGGGTCTGGCGCAGGGTCGTGCTCGACCTCACCGGCCCAGTCGTGGCTGGCCGCAGTGACGGCACCTGGTTGGTCGATTTGGACAGCAGTGGGCAACAAAGGGACCAGCTGGGGGCCCTGGGCCTGGTAGCCAGCCAAAACGACAACCAATTGCAACTAAGGCCCGGCCGCGCCGAGGGAGCCCGTTTGTTCAGCCTCGGGGATCCCTACCGGCTGGTGCTGGAGTTTTCCCAGGCCGGCGATGCAACAGCTGGCGGAACAGCTGGGAGCGCCGGGGGAAGTGCCCCTCGGAGCCTGGATCCCCGGCTGCAGCGGCTGCTGGGCCAACAAATCAGCTGGGATCGTCTGGAGCGCCGGGGGATCCGCTTGAACGCCGTACGCGTCGATCCCCGCACTGCGCCCATTCAGCTGCGTCTATTGACCAACCCCTCGGGCATGGAGGGCCTCAGCTCCGTGCAGGCCTTGGCCAACACCCAGCGAGCCATCGTTGCGATCAATGGCGGCTATTTCAACCGGGTCAAGCGACTGCCCTTGGGGGCCCTCAAGAGTGATGGCCAATGGCTTTCTGGCCCGATCCTGAACCGGGGGGTGGCTGCCTGGCAAGCCGGCAGCCTGCCCCGCTTTGGCCGGCTCTCCCTGGAGGAAGCGGTCAGCGGAGCAGATGGCCAACGATTGCCAGTGGCTGCCCTCAACAGCGGCTATGTGCAGCGGGGGATCAGCCGCTACGGGCCTGAATGGGGGCCCAGCTACCGGGCCCTAAGCGGCGGAGAAAGCGCCCTGGTGCTGAGCAGGGGCGTGGTGGAAAGGCGCTACGGCAGCCGCGACCTCGAATTTGGCGTGCCCCTGCGGCGGGGCGAAATCCTGCTGGTGGGCCGTGGCGGCGTCGAACTGCCCTGGCTTGAGGGCACCGCCATCAAGCTCACCAGTCGGGCCAGCAACGACCTCGGCCAGGCCCCCTTCGTAATGGGGGGAGGCCCACTGCTCCTGCTTGATGGCCGGATCGTGCTCAATGGAGGTGCCGAAACCTTCAGCTCCGGCTTCCTCAACCAGGGAGCCCCCCGCACCGTGATCGGCAGCGACGGCAAACAGCTCTGGTTGATCACCCTTGAGGGCACCCAGGACAGTGGGCCCAGCCTGGGTGAAACGGCCCGGGTGCTGCAGGAGCTTGGCCTGAGGGATGCGCTCAACCTTGATGGGGGCAGCTCCACTGGCCTGGTGATGGGGGGCACGATGCCAGTGAAGGGTCGGGGCGTGGTCGGGGCTGTGCACAACGGCCTGGGCCTGGTGCCCTCAGCCGGCTCCAGCCAGTAGCTGGCAGAGTGGTGGGACCACCCCCTAGGCCAACCGCAGAGGGCCACCACCGATGCCGAAGGGCCAGAGCCTGAGGGTTAGCGCAGCAGCCGCCGCCGAACTGGGCCGCCAGGCCGCGGTGGCCGGCACCCCGGGAATGATGCATCTCGATCTGATGGAGGGCAGTTGCGAGCGCTGGTCCATCCGTCTGCGGCCAGGCCACCTGGCGGGGCTGCCCGTGGCCCGCGCCGATGGCATCACGCTTTACGCCCCGGCAGAGCAGAGCGCCCTGCTCGCCGGCCTTAGCCTCGATTACCGGGGCGACCTCAGTGGTGGCGGCTTTCTGGTACGCCAGGGTGAGGGAGTGCGGTGCTGCGCATGCGGCAGCGCATTTAGCAGGATCGGATCGGGCCGCCAGGCGACCCAGTAAGGTGACGGATTGTGGAAATTGGTCGGTCGTCCGCCCAATGTTCACCGACCAGATACCGGCCTTCGATGCCCACTATTCAGCAGCTAATCCGTACAGAGCGCCAGAGTCTTACCCGTAAGACCAAGTCTCCCGCTCTCCGCGCATGCCCGGAGCGGCGTGGCGTGTGCACCCGCGTGTACACCTCCACCCCGAAAAAGCCCAACTCGGCCCTCCGCAAGGTGGCGCGCGTACGGCTCACCTCTGGCTTTGAGGTCACCGCCTACATCCCTGGCATTGGCCACAACTTGCAGGAACACTCCGTTGTCCTGATTCGGGGAGGCCGGGTCAAGGATCTGCCCGGCGTGCGATACCACATCATTCGGGGCACCCTCGATACGGCAGGGGTTAAAGATCGCCGTCAGTCCCGCTCCAAGTACGGCGCCAAGACGCCCAAAGATTGATGGGTAATCGGGCTGACATCAGTAGATGTCTGCCCCGAACCCACCTTCTCCCCTCCCTTTTGGTCCCATTTCCCTAAACGTCCATGTCACGCCGTAACGCTGCCGAAAAGCGCCCGGTTCTTCCCGATCCCCAATTCAACAGTCGTCTGGCCTCGATGATCGTGGCCCGGCTGATGAAGCACGGCAAAAAATCAACGGCCCAACGGATCCTTTCGGATGCGTTCTCGCTGATCAATGACCGCACCGGCAACGATCCGCTGGAGCTTTTCGAAACTGCCGTGCGCAATGCCACTCCCCTGGTGGAAGTGCGCGCCCGTCGGGTTGGTGGTGCCACCTACCAAGTGCCGATGGAAGTTCGTCAGGAGAGGGGCACCGCCATGGCCCTGCGCTGGCTGGTTAACTTTTCCCGCTCCCGCAATGGCCGCAGCATGGCTCAAAAGCTGGCTGGCGAATTGATGGATGCGGCCAACGAGGCCGGCAGTGCCGTTCGCAAGCGCGAAGAAACTCACAAGATGGCTGAAGCCAACAAGGCTTTCGCCCACTACCGCTACTGAGTGACTGGCCAGATTCCGATCTGGCCATTGCCAACAACCTTCTTTTAGACCCTTCGGAGACCAAATCCCGTGGCCCGCGCCTTTCCCCTGGACCGCGTCAGAAATATCGGTATCGCAGCCCATATTGACGCAGGCAAAACCACCACCACCGAACGGATCCTGTTCTATTCGGGTGTGGTCCACAAGATGGGCGAGGTCCACGACGGCGCCGCGGTGACCGACTGGATGGAGCAGGAGCGTGAGCGCGGCATCACCATCACCGCTGCGGCAATTTCCACCAGCTGGAAAGATAACCGCATCAACATCATTGATACCCCCGGCCACGTTGACTTCACCATCGAGGTGGAGCGTTCAATGCGCGTCCTCGACGGGGTTGTCGCCGTTTTTTGCGCGGTTGGAGGCGTCCAGCCCCAGTCCGAAACCGTCTGGCGCCAGGCCGATCGCTATAACGTGCCCCGGATCGTGTTCGTCAACAAGATGGACCGCACTGGAGCCAATTTCCTCAAGGTTTACGAACAGATCAAGGATCGCCTCAAGGCCACTGCTGCCCCCATCCAGCTGCCCATTGGTGCCGAAGGCGAGCTAAAAGGAATCATCGACCTTGTGCGCAACAAGGCGATTGTCTACACAAACGACCTGGGCACCGACATCATCGAGCAGGAAGTGCCCGCGGATATGAAGGCCGAGGCCGATAAATGGCGGATGAAGCTGATGGAGTCGGTGGCTGAAACCGATGAAACCCTCCTAGACGACTTCCTGGAAAACGGCGAGCTCACTGAAGAGCAGCTGATGAAGGGCATTCGCACCGGGGTGGTCAAGCACGGCTTGGTGCCAATGCTTTGCGGCTCCGCCTTCAAAAACAAGGGCGTACAGCTGGTGCTCGACGCCGTCGTCGACTACCTGCCTGCCCCCGTGGATGTGCCCCCCATCACCGGCCTGCTGCCCGATGGCACCGAGTCGAACCGTCCCTGCGACGACAGCGCCCCCTTCAGCGCCCTTGCCTTCAAGGTGATGGCCGATCCCTACGGCAAGCTCACCTTTGTGCGCATGTACTCAGGGGTCCTGCAAAAGGGCAGCTATGTGCTCAATTCCACCAAGGACAAGAAGGAGCGCATCTCCCGCCTGATCCTGCTCAAGGCAGACGACCGCGAAGAGGTCGACGAACTGCGGGCCGGCGACCTTGGAGCAGTGCTGGGCCTCAAGGACACCACCACGGGCGACACCCTCTGCGTGGAAAACGACCCGATCATCCTCGAATCGCTCTTCATTCCCGAGCCCGTGATCTCGGTGGCCGTGGAGCCCAAAACCAAGGGCGACATGGAAAAGCTTTCCAAGGCCCTCCAATCCCTGTCTGAAGAAGACCCCACCTTCCGTGTCAGCACTGACCCGGAAACCAGCCAAACCGTGATCGCCGGCATGGGCGAACTCCACCTGGAAATCCTGGTGGATCGCATGCTGCGCGAGTTCAAGGTGGAGGCAAACATCGGTGCTCCCCAGGTCTCCTACCGCGAAACCATTCGCGGCAAGGCCAAGGGCGAGGGCAAATTTGCCCGCCAAACCGGTGGCAAGGGCCAATACGGCCACGTGGTGATCGAAATGGAACCCGGCGAACCCGGTACGGGCTTCGAGTTCGTCAACAAAATCGTTGGCGGCATCGTCCCCAAGGAGTACATCGGTCCTGCCGAAAACGGCATGAAGGAGACCTGCCAATCCGGTGTGATCGCCGGTTTCCCGATGATCGACATCAGGGTCACAATGGTCGACGGCTCTTATCACGACGTCGACTCCTCGGAGATGGCGTTCAAAATCGCCGGCTCCATGGCCTTCAAAGATGGGGTCAAAAAGTGCAATCCTGTACTTTTAGAACCAATGATGAAGGTGGAGGTCGAGATCCCCGAGGATTTCCTCGGTTCGGTCATCGGCGACCTCTCCTCCCGTCGCGGTCAGGTCGAGGGGCAGTCCATTGAAAATGGTCAGTCCAAGGTCCAGACCAAAGTGCCCCTGGCCGAAATGTTCGGCTATGCCACCCAGCTCCGATCCATGACCCAGGGTCGGGGTATTTTCTCGATGGAATTCAGCCACTATGAGGAAGTTCCTCGCAACGTCGCTGAAGCCATCATTTCTAAGAATCAGGGCAATTAATTCCTGATCTTTCCCCTACCCAACCAAACCCCGATTCTTTTTACTCATGGCACGCGAGAAGTTCGAGAGGAACAAACCCCACGTCAACATCGGCACCATTGGCCACGTTGACCACGGCAAAACCACCCTGACCGCCGCCATCACGAACGTGCTGGCCAAGAAGGGTATGGCGAAGGCCCAGGCCTACGACCAAATCGACGGAGCTCCAGAGGAGCGTGAGCGCGGTATCACCATTAACACCGCCCACGTCGAATACGAAACCGAAAAGCGTCACTACGCCCACGTCGACTGCCCTGGTCACGCGGACTATGTGAAAAACATGATCACCGGTGCCGCCCAGATGGACGGCGCGATCCTGGTGGTGGCCGCAACCGACGGGCCCATGGCCCAAACCAAGGAGCACATCCTGCTCGCAAAACAGGTTGGCGTGCCCGCCCTGGTGGTTGCCCTCAACAAGTGCGACATGGTCGACGACGAGGAAATCCTCGAGCTCGTTGAACTGGAAGTGCGTGAACTGCTCACCAGTTACCAGTTCCCTGGTGACGACATCCCCGTTATTCAGGTTTCCGGCCTGAAGGCCCTCGAGGGCGACGCCGATTGGGAAGCCAAAATCGACGAGCTGATGGCCGCCGTCGACGAGTCGATCCCCGAGCCCGAGCGCGAAATCGACAAGCCATTCCTGATGGCGATTGAGGACGTCTTTTCGATCACCGGTCGTGGCACCGTGGCCACTGGCCGTATCGAGCGCGGAAAGGTGAAAGTGGGCGAAACCGTCCAGATCGTTGGCATCAAGGACGTCCGCGAAACCACCGTCACCGGCGTGGAAATGTTCCGCAAGCAGCTTGAAGAAGGCATGGCTGGCGACAACGCAGGTCTCCTGCTCCGCGGCATCCAGAAAGAGGACATCGAGCG
This sequence comes from Cyanobium sp. WAJ14-Wanaka, assembly GCF_024345375.1. NCBI lineage: Bacteria > Bacillati > Cyanobacteriota > Cyanophyceae > Synechococcales > Prochlorococcaceae > Cyanobium > Cyanobium sp. WAJ14-Wanaka. Next base: position 176,958 of record NZ_JAGQAZ010000003.1, read on the forward strand.
CGGCATGGTGCTGGTGAAGCCCAATTCCATCAAGCCCCACACCAAGTTCGAGGGTGAGGTCTATGTGCTGAAGAAGGAGGAAGGCGGCCGCCACACCCCCTTCTTTGCCGGCTACCGCCCGCAGTTCTACATCCGCACCACGGATGTGACCGGCCAAATCACCGCCTTCACCTCCGACGATGGCGCCAACGTTGAAATGGTGATGCCCGGTGACCGCATCAAGATGACCGGGGAGCTGATCTGCCCGGTTGCCATCGAGCAAGGTATGCGCTTCGCCATTCGCGAAGGCGGCCGCACCATCGGTGCGGGCGTGGTTTCCAAGATCCTCGAGTGATCCAGATCGGGCTCAGGTCTTGATCTATTCTGAGGTGATGGAGGATTAAATCCTCCATCACCTCGCACCTCGACAATCCAACTGACCTCGGCCAGGTTTTGCCGAACTTTTCATATCAACCCCCATGTCCACAGCCATCACCCAGCAGAAAATCCGCATCCGCCTGAAGGCGTTTGATCGCCGGATGCTGGATCTGTCCTGCGACAAAATCATTGAAACCGCCGACCACACCGCTGCCACGGCTATCGGCCCGATTCCCCTACCCACCAAGCGCAAGATCTATTGCGTCCTGCGTTCACCCCACGTGGACAAGGATTCCCGGGAGCATTTCGAGACCCGTACCCATCGCCGCATCATCGACATCTACAGCCCCTCGGCCAAGACGATTGATGCCTTGATGAAGCTGGATCTGCCCAGTGGCGTAGACATCGAAGTCAAGCTGTAAGGCGAAAAATTTCAGAAAGCGCACTATTCCTAAGCCTCCCCACGCTTCAACGGCGATGGCGGGGCTTTTTTTCTAGGATTAGAAGGCACTCCCCGAGAAGTCATGGGCGATTTGGCCGTCAGGGAGTTGCCCTTGTTTCCACTGCCAGATGTGGTGCTCTTCCCCCAGGAAGTGCTGCCCCTACACATTTTTGAGCCGCGCTACCGGATGCTGCTGCAAACCGTGATGGCGGAAGATCGCCGTTTCGGGGTAGTGCGTTGGGATCCCCAGGAGCAGGAACTGGCCAAGGTGGGCTGTTGCGCCGAAATCCTGCACTGTCAAACCCAGGACGATGACCGCAGCAACATCGTCACCATGGGCCAACAACGTTTTCGGGTGCTGGAAATCGTTCGAGAAGCCCCCTTCAGGGTGGCAATGGTCAGCTGGATCGAAGACGAACCCGACAGCAGCCCCAGCGAACTGGAAACCCTGGCCAGCGAGGTAAGCCAGGCCCTCAAGGACGTGGTGGAACTGACCGGCAAGTTGGTCGGCAAACCGACTGCCCTCCCCAGCGATTTGCCCGATCTACCCAGGGAGCTCTCCTTTTGGATCGGCTCCCACCTGGGCGGCCCCGTAGCTGACCACCAGCAGGCCCTACTGGAAATCACCAACACGGCCCAGCGCCTGCGCCAGGAATACGAAATGCTTGATCACACCAGAAAGCAACTGGCCGCGCGCACGGTCCTGAAAGACACCTTCCAACCCCAGTAATGCCCAGGATCAGCTGGCCCCAAAGGCGCTACACCGATGCCAGCAGCGTGGCCTCCGCCTACGACCGCTGGACCAGCGATCAACTGCTGGAGCGGCTCTGGGGGGAACACATCCATCTTGGCTACTACAAAAGCGGCCACTGGTGGAGGGAAGACTTCCGTTTAGCGAAGCAAGCCTTTGTCCATGAGCTGGTCCAGTGGAGTGGCCTTAGCCAACTGCCCGCAGGCACCAGGGTGCTCGATGTGGGCTGTGGCATTGGGGGTAGCGCCAGGATCCTGGCCCGCGACTACGGCTTTGAAGTGCTTGGCATCAGCATCAGCCCCCTGCAAATCCAAAGGGCCCAGGAGTTAACGCCTGCCTCCTTGAGCTGCCGCTTTGCCGTGATGGACGCCCTTGCCCTTGCCCTAGAACCTGCCAGTTTTGATGCCGTGTGGAGCGTGGAAGCTTGCCCTCACATGCCTGATAAACAGCTTTACGCCGATGAATTACTGCGGGTACTAAAGCCTGGTGGTCTGGTGGCTATTGCCGATTGGAACCGCCGCGATCCCAGCGACGGCCCGATGGACCGCCGCGAGCGCTGGGTGATGCGCCAACTGCTCGAACAGTGGGCCCATCCGGAATTCGCCAGCATTGCGGGCCTCAAAGCCAACCTCGAGGGAAGCAAGTGGGGCGGCGGCAGTGGAACCCCAGGGCTCACGGTGCAAAGCGACGACTGGAGTAAGGCCACCCTGCCCTCCTGGATCGATTCGATTGTGGAAGGAGCACGCCGGCCCATGGCAATTCTGGGGCTCGGCCCCAAAGCCCTGCTCCAGGGTCTCAGGGAAACCCCCACGATCCTGCTAATGCACTGGGCCTTTGCCACCGGCCTGATGCAATTTGGGGTATTCAGAGGCGTCAAGCCATCCGAATCTCCCTAGCTCTGGCTTACCGCCAGGTTGGTGAGGGGGTAGGCCCCAAACATCGCCAGGTGTTCGCACAGGGGTTGCAATTCGATCAAAACCTCAGCCAAAGGCCCTGGGCCCTCGGGCAATTCGAGGTCCACAAAGAAGATGTATTCCCCCATTTCCCGCTTCGAAGGCCTCGATTCGATCCGGCTCATGTTGAGGGCGCGATGGGCAAAGCAGCCCAGGGCTTCCAGCAGCGCACCGGGCTGGTTGGAATGGAGGGAAAAGGCCAGGCTGGCAACCGGACCTTCACAGGAGCGCTCGCCGCGCCGCAAAAGCAAAAAACGGGTGCAGTTACCGGCCACATCATTGATGGGGAATGCCAATTCCTCCAAGCCATGCTCGAGCCCGGCCTGTTGCGAAGCAATCGCGGCCCGAAAACGACTGCCCGCCACCATGCGGGCCGCATCTGCAGTTGAGCTGGTGGGCAACTGCAAAGCCTGGGGCAAGTGGTCAGCCAGCCACTGACTGCATTGCGCCAGGGCCTGGGGATGGGAGAGCACCTCACTAATCCCCTCCAGCGGACCACTGCCGAGCAGGGCATGGCGAATCGGCAGCACCAGGGCCCGGGCAATGGCCAGATCCGAGTGTTCCCAAAGGGCATCAAGACAGGCGGTTACGCCCCCTTCCACGGAGTTCTCCACCGGGACCACCGCCGCATCAGTTCGGCCGGAGGCCAGGGCCTCTACCACGGCCCTAATGCCAATTTGGGGTAGCAAGATTGGTTCAGCCAGGTCCTCAAGCTGGGCCAACTGCCGCGCCGCCTGTTCGCCATAGGTGCCCACCGGGCCGAGATAGGCAATGCGCATGGAAGACCAGGGCGGAATATCGCGCTGGAGGAAGGCCGATAGGATCATGCCGCGTCAGCCAGCTAGGCATGCCCCTGGCCTTCAGCGCCAGTCAGCAACTGCAACTTGGCGTGAGCCATGGGGCCGAGCTCCTATCTGGCTATTTGACCCAGGAAGAGCGGGTGGTTAAGGCCCTACTCGATCCGTCCCAATTGGAGCGGCTGGCCCCGGGGCGCTACCGCTATTGCGTGACCCATCTGCAGCTTTTTCACCTACAGATCCACCCCGTGGTGGAACTGCGCACCACCAGCAGCCCAGGTGAGCTGGAACTAGAGGCCCTTGATTGCGAACTGGAGGGGCTGGGGCTCGTGGACGACTTCAAGCTCACCCTGCACTCCTCTTTGCGGGCGGGGGAACTGGGCCTGGAGGGCGAAGCCACCCTGGCGGTCCAAGTGAGCCAGCCAGCCCTACTGAAATTAATTCCGGCCAAAGTGCTCGAAGCCACGGGCCAGTCGCTGCTGGGAGGCATTCTTCTGGGCATCAAAAACCGGGTGGGCCAGCAGCTTCTGGCCGATTTTCGCCAGTGGTGCCAGGAGCAGGGACCAGCCGGCTAGGGGCTCAGCCAATTGCGCAGGAAACTGCGCCTATGCAGTGGTGTCGGCCCCAGATCAGCGATGGCGCTGCGGTGCTGGGCTGTGCCATAGCCAACATGCCGACCCAACCCATAGCCCGGGTAGCTCTCATCCAGCTCCATTAACAGGGCATCGCGGGCCTGCTTGGCCAGCACGCTGGCTGCCGCTATGGCCAAACACAACCGATCACCAGACACCAGGGTGTTCTGCCGTCCCAACCAACCCCGCAGGGGCAGCACCCCATCGACCAGCAACAGCTGGGGCGGGCCCGGCAGTTTTTGCAGGGCCCGGTGCATGGCCCGCTCCGTTGCCAGGCGGATACCGACCCGATCGATCTCAGCCGCTGAGGCCTGGCCCAGGGCCCAAGCCAAGGCCCTGCCCTGGATCTGGGGCACTAGGGCGGCCCGTTTACGGGCAGAAAGTTTCTTGCTGTCGGTCAGGCCAGCGGCCTGGAGGGGCCCCAGGGCTGCCCGAGGCAAGACCACCGCTCCAGCAAACACAGGGCCAAACACACAACCTCGACCCACCTCATCAACCCCCGCGCAAAGGGCGGGATCAAGGCCCTGCCAAGGATCAGCCAGAGACTTGGGGGCCATGGGGCTGGCTCTCAGCCACCAGCTAGGTGGCGGCTGAGGAGCGGCGGCGGCGGCGGCGGGGTTCGCCGGCTTCGTCTAGGTCAGGGTCCTGGGCGGGGGCTGCCTCAGTTGTTGGGGCGGTTTCTGTTTTTGCGGATGCCTCAGTAGTTGCGGAACTGCGGGTGCGGGATCGGCTCCGGCTTGCGGCGGTGGGCACCGAGACGGTGATCACGGTTTCAGGCTCCGTTTGGACAGGTAGGGGCGTGATCTCGACCGGCACCGCCACAAACTGCTCAGCCATGGCCGAATCATCGGAGCCATAGGCCACATCGCCAGCGTTATCGCCTGGCTGGTCGCCGGCTGATTCTCCGGAAGATTCACCTGGCGTGCCGCGATTGCCGCGGCCGCGGCGCCTACGGCCACCGGATGAGGCCAATTGTTGAAGGGCCTCCTCAAGCACCGCCTCCGCATCCTCCCCGGGTCGCACCACCCGCACCATCAGATTTTCGCTGGGGGGCTGAGCGTCTAGCAGCAATGCCGGACTCAACCCCATCCAGCCATAGACCAGTTCTTGCTCCGCATCCATGGTCACGGCCACCAAATCCGGGTCATGGCGGCGGGTGGTGGTCGGCTCACTGGCGGCACTCAGGGAGCCAGTCAGTTCAGCGCTGGTACCAAAGCTGGAAGCCTCAGGGGCATAACCGCCAAAGCTTTCGGAGCCATCGCTGGCACCACGGCCACCGCGGCCACCACGGCGACGGCGGCCAGAGGCACTTCCATCGCTGGCGACGGGTGAAAGCACTTCGGAGCGGGCGGAGGCCACCGAACGCACCAAGCCGGTCAGGGTGGCCAGGGGCTGGAGGGTGTCCTTGCCCGGCAGAACGGCCACATGGCCCAGGCCACCGCAGCTGGGGCAAGCCCTAGCAAACAGCTCATAGATGTTTTGGCCCTGGCGCTTGCGGGTGAGCTCAACCAAACCCAGCTCGGTGAGTTGGGCGATCTGGGGCCTGGAGCCATCGTTGCGTACTGCCTGGGTGAAATGTTCCAGCAACTGGAGCTGGTCGCGCCGCGATTCCATGTCGATGAAATCGACAATCACCACACCACCGATGTTGCGCAGCTTGAGCTGGCGGGCAATTTCGACGGCCGCTTCACAGTTGGTCCAAAGCACGGTCTCCCGGGCATTGGCGGAACGGGTAAAGGAGCCCGAGTTGACGTCAATGACCGTGAGCGCCTCGGTGGGCTCAATGATCACGTAGCCGCCGGATGGCAGATCAACCCGGGGCTTGAGGGCATCGCGGATCGCCGCATCAACCCGGAAATGCTCGAGGATTTCGTTGGATTCACTGTGATGGACGACCTGCACGTCGGCTTGGTCGGGGCCCAGGAAGGCCTGAACGCGGGCCACCGCATCGGCGCTATCGACCACAACCCTCACCACCTCGGGGCTGGAGTGGTCCCGAAGTACCCGATGGATGAAGTCTTCGTCGCGGTTAAGCAAGACGGGAGGGGAAGCCGTTTCAGCTGCTGCCTGGATCCCTTCCCACTGGCGCAGCAGATTTTCCAGGTCGTCGATTAACAGCTCTTCACTGATGCCTTCGGCCTCGGTGCGGATCAACAAACCGGCCCCTGGGGGCTTGATCAATACACCCAGGGCCCGCAGACGGTTGCGCTCATTTTCGCCATTAATACGGCGGGAAATATTGACACCCTGGCAATGGGGCTGGAGCACCAAAAAACGCCCGGGAAGGGAAAGGTTGCCGGTGAGACGGGGACCCTTTGTGCCCGTGGGCTCCTTCATTACCTGGACCAGCACCTTCTGGCGAGGCTCCAGCAATTCGGTAATACCTGCCGCTCCTTTCCTGAGCCTAAGGGGACCCAAATCTGTGACATGGATAAAGCCATTTTTTTCACTTTCGCCAATATTGACGAAGGCAGCATCAATACCTGGCAGCACGTTTTCGATAGTGCCAAGGTAAACATCACCAATTTGATAGAGGCCTTGGGCGACTATCAATTCATCCACACGCTCATCGTTAAAAACAGCGGCAATACGCAGTTGCTCGGCGATGACGATCTGCTGAGGCATAGGGAAAGGGTGGGCCCAAGGGGGCTCAGCCAAAAATTTGGAGGTTATTAGAAATGGTCAAAAACTTAAAAAGCCCTAATCCAGAAGGGGCTTTAAGACTAAAAAAATCAACGCTGGTGAGTATCCGCCTGGGGCCGACTTCGCTTTTTGGGGCGAACAGATATAACTAAAACTCAACAACCATTGGGGCGAATCCTTGGGGATCGAACCTGAGTAGTTCCAGATTGAACCCCGCTGTGTACCTACCAGCAAACCTGGAGGCGAATCAGCGGATTGGGGAAAGCTTTGGGCATGGCATTGAATGCCACGGAAAACTAGAAGGCAATGGCCTACTCGCCTTCCCGTGAAGTTAGCACGGGCTTTAGAAGCAATTCTTGGCGCCGCATCCTGGCCAGTTGCAGCGGCTGGCCCAGCTCCTGGGCTAGCCAAAACTGCAGCTGCTCGGGCCTCAGGCTCCGGCCAGATGGATCAATGGCCGCCTGGAACTCCAGGGTTGCCGCAGCGCCAGCGACCAGCCCGAGGGAAACCAGGGCAGGGCGGCAATCCCGTTGCCGGGGACGACCCTTCTTATCGGTGTCGCTCCAGGGCAGGGATTCGGCGGCCAACAATGCGGCGATTGCCTGCTGCCAGGCCTGCTGATCGGGGAGTTCCATGCCTGGTGCCGGCTTAAAAGCCATTTGCCAGCGGGCCGCTTCAAGCTCCTGGGAAAGGCTTGGGCCAAATACGGGCACGGCCCAAGCCGATAGCAACTGAAATTCCAGGGGCAGTTCGCCCTGGAGCTGGCTGCGCACCTGGGCCGGATCAACCGGCTCCACAAACTCCAGGTCGAGCCACTCACCGGTGCCCTCCACACCGAGGGGCAGGGCCAAGGCCAACTGCAGGCGGGGCAAGGGATGGAAGCCGCCACTGAAACTGACCGGAAGTGCGCTGCGGCGCAGGGCCCGCTCCAGCAGCCGCAGGGTGTCGAGATGGCTAATCAGGGCCAGCGATCCCGTTTTGCTGAAGCCCATCCGCAGGCGGCTAATCCGCCCACTGGCGGGGGCGCGCTGGGGCAGCTGGGCCGGCACCGGCGGCGGCGGGATCACCACGTTGTGTCCGAGCTCCGGTCCACAGACCCCACAGCTGCTGCAGCCTTCAAAGGAGCAGTCGGGCACCACCGCTTCAGCCAGGGCCCTCTTGAGATCTTCCGCCAGCCAGCGCTTATCGACTCCCGAATCGATGTGATCCCAGGGCAGGCTCTGCCGGCAAAAGGTATCGAGATCGTCGCTGCCCAGGGCCTCGGCCGCACTCCAAGCACCCATTTCCATGGACCGGTAACGGCCCTCCAGGCCCGCCTCCGTAATCGCCGCGGTCCAGGCTCCGTAGCTGCGATCCGCCGATTCAAACCAGGCATCCAGGCCGGCCCCTGCTCGCCAGGCCGCCTCTATCACCGGCGCCAGGCGGCGGTCGCCGCGGCCCACAAAGTCTTCCACCGCCGAAAGGCGCACATCGGTGAAATTGGTTTTCAACCCCCTCAACTGGCGCAGGGCCTGGCGCAACAACTCCTGGCGACGCCGAAATTCCACCGTACTGACGCTGTGCCACTGGAAAGGGGTATGGGGCTTGGGCGTGAAATTGCTAATCGTGAGATTCAGTTCCAGTCGGCCCAAATCAAGACACTGCCGCTGCAACTCCCTGCAGGTGTGGGCAATACCGAGCACATCGGCATCGCTTTCACCCGGCAGGCCAACCATGAAATAGAGCTTCAGTTTGCGGTAACCGTTTTCCATGGCGGTGCGAACACCGCGCAAGAGCTCCGCATCCGTAAGCCCCTTGTTGACAATGTCGCGCAGGCGCTGGGTGCCGGCCTCAGGGGCAAAGGTGAGTCCGGCCTTGCGGGTACCCCCAAGGATGTGGGCAATGTTTTGGTCAAAACGATCCACCCGCTGGCTAGGCAGGGTGAGGCTCACATTTTTGTCGGCAAGACGGTTGCGCAGCTCTACCCCCACCGCCGGCAGGGCCAAATAATCCGAACAGCTCAAGGAGAGCAGGGAGAAATCTGAGTAGCCGGTTTGGCGCATGCCCTCCTCCACCGCCTCGATCACCGCCTCCGGCTCCACATCGCGGGCGGGGCGGGTGAGCATGCCGGGCTGGCAAAAGCGACACCCCCTGGTGCACCCCCGGCGAATCTCGATGGTCAGCCGGTCGTGCACCGTTTCGATGTGGGGCACCAGGCCCATGGCGTAGTGGGGCATCGGCGTGGCCGTTCGCCGCAAAACCCGCCTGGGCGGACTTGGCACAAGCCCCGCCAGGGGCTCGATGCCAATCCCATCGGCGCCAGGGCCGTAGAGGGAGGGCACATAGACCCCTGGCACCTGGGCCAAATCCCGCAACAGGGCGCTGCGGCTTAGCCCAGTCGCCTTGCCCTCGGCCACCACCAGCCCAATTTCCGGCAACAGCTCTTCGCCATCGCCCAGGGCGATGAAATCAAAAAAGGCGGCAAAGGGCTCGGGGTTACTGGTGGCGGTGGGCCCCCCGGCGAAGATCAACGGTGGCGATTCAGGATCGTTGAGGGGCAGGTCACCGCGATCGACGGCCCGAATCGGTACCTGGGCCAAATCCAACATTTCCAAAATGTTGGTGCCGCCAAGTTCGTAGCTGAGGCTGAAACCAAGGATGTCGAAGGCGGTTAGGGGTCTGCGACTTTCCACACCAAATAGGGCTTGGCCCCTTTCCCGCAGCCGCGCCGACAGATCCGCCGCCGGCAAATAGGCCCGATCGCACAACTGGCCTGGCACGGCGTTGAGGATCGAATAGAGGATCACATGGCCCAGGTTGCTGGCCCCCACCTCGTAGACCTCGGGGTAGGTGAGGGCCCAGCGCACCCCGTCCGCCGCCCAGGCGGCCTGCCAGTCGCGGGGTTTGACCCCCAACTCATTGCCCAAATAGCGGGCCGGCTTACTGATGCCCAGATCAATCAGGGCCTCGAAATCAATCGGAGCTTCAGCGAGATTCACGGCAGCTGCTGCTCAGGCCTGTTCCTGATCGTATGGAGGGGTTGGGATCGCGCCATAGGAAAATGCCTCCAACAGTTTTGGTCGCTGCCTTCGGCGGCGTTGACATGGTTCAAGTAAACGGCAATTACCTCAAGCTCAAGGCGGGCTACCTATTCCCTGAAATCGCCAGGCGGGTAAAGGGCTTCAGCGAAGCCAACCCCGACGCCCCAATCATTCGCCTGGGCATTGGCGATGTCACCGAACCCCTCCCCGAGGCCTGCCGCGAAGCGATGAAAGCGGCCATCGACGAAATGGGTACCCGCGAGGGCTTCCACGGCTACGGCCCAGAACAGGGCTACCTATGGCTAAGGGAGGCGATTGCCAAAAACGATTTCCAAGCCCGAGGCTGCCAGGTGAATCCGGAGGAAATCTTCGTTTCCGATGGCTCCAAGTGCGACAGCAGCAACATCCTCGACATCCTGGGAGAAGGCAATCGAATCGCTGTCACTGATCCGGTTTATCCGGTTTATGTTGATAGCAACGTGATGGCAGGGCGCACCGGTGATGCCGACGAGGCCGGCCAATACGGCGGCCTCACCTACCTGCCCATTACCGCCACCAACGGCTTCTGCGCCCCCCTGCCCGAGGGCAAGGTGGACTTGATCTACCTCTGCTTCCCCAACAACCCCACCGGGGCCGTCGCCACCAGGGAGCAGCTAAAGCAATGGGTCGACTACGCCCTGGCCAACAACGCCCTGATCCTGTTCGACGCCGCCTACGAGGCCTTCATCCAGGACCCCTCGCTGCCCCACTCGATCTACGAGATCGAGGGCGCCCGCGATTGCGCGATCGAATTCCGCTCGTTTTCCAAGAACGCGGGCTTCACGGGCACCCGCTGTGCCCTCACGGTGGTGCCCCGGGGCCTGATGGGCACGGCCGCCAATGGCGAGAAGGTGGAGCTATGGAGCCTGTGGAACCGGCGTCAGTGCACCAAGTTCAACGGCGTGAGCTACATCGTGCAGCGCGGCGCCGAGGCGGTCTATGCCCCGGCAGGGCGGGCCCAGGTGCAGGCTCTGATCGCTTTTTACATGGAAAACGCCACAATTATTCGCCGCGAACTATCGGCGGCGGGACTGGAGGTCCATGGCGGTCAGCAGGCCCCCTACGTGTGGCTGAAAACGCCTACGGGGATCGACTCCTGGGGCTTCTTTGACCACCTCCTGGGCAAGGCCCACGTGGTCGGCACCCCGGGCAGTGGCTTTGGGGCGGCCGGCGAGGGCTACTTCCGTCTGTCAGCCTTTAACAGCCTCGCCAATGTGGAAGAGGCAATGCGCCGCATCCGTTCGCTGTAATGGGCCTTATGACCTGGGCAACCCAAAGCAATCCTGGCGGCGCAGCCGTAATGGAGAAGGCCCCTGAGCGAGTGCGCAAGCCTTCCCCCCGCTACAAGGTGCTGCTCCACAACGATCCCGTGAATTCCATGGAATACGTGGTGGGAACCCTGCGGCAGGTGGTTCCATCCCTAAGTGAGCAAGACGCCATCGCCGTAATGCTGGAGGCCCACAACACCGGGGTGGGCTTAGTGATCGTCTGCGACCTGGAGCCAGCGGAGTTCTATTGCGAAACCCTCAAGGCAAAGGGGCTCAGCAGCAGCCTCGAACCGGAGAGCTGATGGCCCCTTTGGCCGCCAATGGGCCGAAGTGGCCGGGCACCTTGCTTTACGTGCCCGTTTTGTACGGGTTGGGTTGGCTAGGGGCCAGGCCCTGTGCCCTTTTATTTCCCCACTGGAGACCAGACCAGGTCGATTTAGCGGGCCTGGTGCTTTCGCTGGCCCTGCTGCTGATCAGCCTGCCCATCAGGCTTCGCAGGGTTTGGGGGGCCGAGCATCCCTGGCAGGGTCTGGGCCTGGCCATGCCGATTCACCTGGCGGCCAAGGCCTGGCTGCGGGGAGCCCTAAAGGGCCTATTTCTACTGGCGTTGGTGGTTTTGGTTTTGGTTTTAGCCGGCCAGGCCCGCTGGCTTGGGGAGCTAAACACAGCTCTGCTCCTCAATGCCATCGCCCTGATGCTCGGGGTGGGCTTTGCCGAGGAGCTGCTATTTCGCGGCTGGCTCTGGGGAGAATTGGAATTGGAGCTGGGCTCCAATAGGGCACTTTGGCTGCAGGCAGCCATCTTTGCCCTGCTCCATCCCTGGTATCGGGCGCCGGGATTGGAGGCCATTGGCCTTTTGGGCGGCCTAACCCTGCTGGGGCTGGCCCTGGCCCTGCAGCGCCGGGCCGACGACGGCGCCCTCTGGGGATCGATCGGGCTGCACGGTTGGCTGGTGGGGGGATGGTTTTTAGCGCAAAAGGGCCTGCTGCAGATTTCGCCGGCTGCCCCCGGTTGGTGGGTGGGCCCAGGCGGAGCCGACATCAACCCAATTGGGGGCCTAATTGGCTGGATTGGCCTCGGGTTGCTGCTCTGGGTGCGGCGACGCTGGTGGCCGCGCCACCTTTCCCAGAAGCCCGAAACAGCCGAGCTATCATTGGTGATATCAGAAGACAACAATGGCCCAGGTGCTAATCCGCCAACTTGAAGATCAAGATGTGAAGCGCCTACGGCGACAGGCCAAGTTGCGTGGAATTTCCCTAGAGCAGTCGCTGAGGGAGCTGCTCCATCAGGCGGCTGTAGATCCCAAATTGCTGCTGGAAGAACTGGCCCAGCTGAGGGCCCAGACCCCCGCCAAAGGGAGCCAAATCGATGCGACAGCGCTGATCCGGGAGGGGCGTGAGCAGCGCTAGTCCTTGGGTTTTGGATGCTTCTGTTCTGTTTGGCTGGTTTGCCAACTGCTCAAGCACCGCCCAGGCGCTTGCAGTGCTTGAGCACACAACCCTGGAGCAGCGCATAGCTCCGGATTTGGTGCTGATCGAACTCCTAAATGCCGGCTGGAAAAGCAACCGTGCCGGCGCCATAACCAGCCAACAATTCGAGGCAATGGCAACCCTTACCCCCCAGCTGCTGGGTGAAATAACCCCCAGCGCCAGCCTGATGACCATGGCCCTGCGCTGGTGCCGTGAGCTGGACCACCCTGCCTACGACTGCCTATATCTCGCCCTCGCCGAGCAAAGGCAAGCGACCCTGATCACCGCCGATCAGCGCCTGCTTAAGCGCTTGCAAATTGCTGGCGCCTCCCCTGCACTGGCCGTTGATTTAAATCAGTGGCAAGCACCGACACGATTGACCGGAGCGAACTGACCAGCCCTGGCCAACAGGCGAAAACTGCTCAGCGGGAGGCCGTAGCTAGGGCCTTTTTCCCTTCCACCGGGGCGTGCAGGGCCTCTTCGAGGGGCGCCCTGCCGTAATCACGCTCCAGCAAGTCCATCACCGTGCGGCCGAAATCGGCGGGGTTGAGATCGAAGGCCTCCAAGCAAATACGCCCGAAGGTGCTTCCCATCGGCTCGGGGTTCCAGAGCATCTTGCGAGCAGTCCAAGGAAGCATGCTCATCGGGTTGTAGCCGGGCTTAATTAGGCCCTGGTCAAAGCCGTACTGCTCCAGGTGGGTGTGGGGCTGCAAGCCAATAAAAAAGATTGCCGGCTCCACCTTGTCGGCCCCAAAGGTTTCCTCAAGGGCCCGGTGGTAGGCCACGGTTTGACGGATCGTTTCGGGGCGCTCATCGATCACGTTGAAGGAGTAATTGACCGAAACATGCTCCCGGAAACCTGCCCTGGCCAACAGGCGACAGTTTTCCAGCACCGTGCGCAGGTTGTAGCCCATGCGCATCTTGCGCACCAACTCCTGGGAACCGGAGGTGATGCCGATCTCGAAGTAGTCCATGCCAGTGGCCACCATCAGCTCGGCCAGCTCGGCATCGAGGTTGTCGGCACGGATGTAGGCGGCCCAACGGATGTCGTGCCAGCCCTTGGCCTGGACTGCCCGCAACAGCTCCTTGGCGTCATCGATGTAGCGACGGGCTGGGATGAACTGGGCATCGGTGAACCAAAAGCCCCTAACGCCCCGTTGGTAGAGCTGGGCCATCTCGGCAATCACCTCCTCCACCGGATTGACCCGCACCGCCTTGCCCTCAACCACGGTGTACACGCAGTAGCAGCAGTTGTGGGGGCAGCCGCGCTTGGTCTGCACGCCCACGTAGAAATCACCGCCTTCGAGATACCAGTTGAGCTGGGGCCAGATTTGGCCGATGTAGTCGTAATTGCAGGCGGTTTTTTCCATGCCGCCGGGCTGTTCATGGATCAGGCCGGGCCGGGGCGCCTCCCCAACGATGAAGCAGCGCTCCTGCTGCAGTGATTCGCCGCGGATCAACTTCTCCAGGAGCGGTTCCCCCTCGCCCACCGAAACCACCGTGCCCTTGGGCAAGCTCCGCCCCAGTTGCTCGTAGAAAACACTCACTGCTCCACCCCCCAAAACGGCCCTGGCCCCTGGGCAATGGCGCTGGGCGAGCCTGAGTCCCCGGCGCACCAGTCGCAGGTTCCGCCAGAGCTCCCCATAGAAAGAGGCCATTAGCTGCAGGCCGCCGATCGCTCCCCGCAGCCGCTTCAGCGGATTGCGGGCATAGAACACCTCAAATGAGTTCTGCAGGGGATTGCCGCCCCGGCCGTCAACGGGCGCATAAATCTGGATATCGCGCCAGGAAAAAACCAGCAGCGTGGGCCGAAAAGCCTCCACCGCAGCAGCCAGCACCCGCTCGACGTCCAAAATTGGCAGGGCCGCCAGATCCAGGATCTGCTGAGCCATGGCAGGAAACTGCTTGTGCAGGTGATCTGCCAGGTAGATCGGCCCGATCGGGAAGATCGGATTACAGGGCAGGCGCACCAGCAAAACGCGGTGCTCGCCTGGGGTTTTGGCGGCGCTCACTGCAGGCAACTCCTGGCCTCTTAGGGATCTGGACGCTAACAACCCCGTAACCGTTGCCAGGTTGAGCGGCGAAACTCACAAACCACGCAATATTCTGTTACAGTTCAATTCGACGGGGTTCCGTCATCCATACCCGTCTCTTTTGAGACACCTCTCTCCCGTTCTTATGACAACCACAATTCAGCAGCGCCAAGGCGCTTCT